>JAAYPC010000121.1 GCA_012519985.1 Fibrobacter sp. | reverse complement strand
TCAATAATGCAAAGCAGGGATTCAGAGAACCGCATTTGTATGTGATAGGAAAGCCGGAGTTTGTTAAAAAAGTGATAGAGTTAGATAATTGCAGGCGCTTTCAAATTGCCCGCTATATCAGTGAAAATGTAAAAATGGAAACGATCCATGAAAAAGTAGTCCGGTTGCTGGTTATGGAAAATGAAGATCTTTTTCGTGCTGGTCAGTCAAACGAAAGATCTACCGGAAGAGAACTCTTTGTTACCATCTGCAAGAGTTTGTACGAATTTAGCGGAGCTGATGCTGCCAGGTATTTAAGGGTAACAGAAGCAGCGGTTTCCAGAATGCTAAGCAGATTCCGGAATGTGGAGAATAAGGAGTATCTTATCGAAAAAGTATTAGAAGAGATCAACTGAGAGAAGAATGCTCATAACAAAACGGGGAGTAGTTTCATATTAATTCTGTTTAAAAAAGGCCATATTAATTTTTATCTGAAAATTTATATGCCTGTTGCAATAACATGCGGTATTTTGGTTGTCAAAGATAGCTTTTCAAGTATAAAGACCAGGTTTGCGGTAGTAAAATTGATCAGGAGGCGTTTGTATTTTGGTTTAGCTACAGTGAAGTTTATGATTTCCTATTGCATCCCAGAGGTGATTTCTTTTAGCGTTGATCTATTATCTCTGGGATAAAAAAGAAACATTGATTTTTGAGGTGATAGAAGCCTCAAATCGTAACGAGCAGAAAACATGCTCAAGGACAGTCTTCAATTGAGAGCTGGAAAATTAAAATGAATTTGTACTGAGTGTACTGGTGTTTCCTTATTGGTTTCTGAAATCACAGAGAAACTTTTAATCAATAGCCCCGGAGATGATTTGATTATTTTCATTAAATTACCTCTGGGGAACTTCTGATAACAATACTGGCCGAAAACAACCACTTAACTCCTGCACATCACCTCACTTAAATCCTATCGCATGTACCCCACAGGTGAAAAGTTAACAGATCATAAAAACATCTCTGGGGTGAATATCAAAGCCCCTACTCCAAACAATACTCCCTTTGTTTCCTTCTCTCCTTACAATTATACAAAATCCCACAATCTTTAAAGAGAAATACAGTTATTAAGGCATATCGAGAAAATTGTTCTCAATTTACTTAAATCAATAACCTTTCTTCCATTCTGGGTTTATTTGGATCATATCTTGCTTTCTGTTATCCACTGATAATGAAAGGAGCCACAAATGAATGATCCATTCGAAAGCCGCTTTCCTCAGATTAAAATCGAAGATTACCAACAGTTTGTAGGTCCTCAGGTCGTTGAGCGAGTAAGAGCCAAAATGGAAAAACTGCAAGATATTCATATCACCAACATAAGCTCTACCTATTATGGTGGTGGAGTGGCCGAGCTTCTGTCATCAGTGACCTTACTTATGAACTCTTCAGGAATAAGCACCGGATGGAGAATCCTTCAGGGCACATCCGATTTTTTCGGTGTCACCAAAAAAATGCACAATGCCTTGCAGGGAAGTACCATCAACCTGACCGATCGAAAAACAAGCCTTTATGAAGAAGTGATCTATGAGAACGCCCTCAGAAACCATATCCGACACGACTTTGTCATTGTGCATGATCCTCAGCCTCTTCCAATTATACGGCATTATAAAAAGAATGGACCCTGGATCTGGAGATGTCATCTGGATCTTTCAAGTCCAAATCCTATCCTGTGGGACTACTTACGTCCATTTGTGGAAATGTATGATGCTGTAATCGTCAGTATCCCCGAATATTTGCAGAAATTAAATACTCCCCAGTTCTGTTTTATGCCGGCCATCGATCCTTTCACCCTGAAAAACCGCCAGTTAAGCGAACAGGAAATCCAAGAAAGACTTAATCACTATAATATTCCTACCGATCTTCCACTGGTCGTTCAGATCTCCAGATTTGATAAGTTTAAAGATCCCGAAGGGGTTATTGAGGCATTTGAAATTGCCCGCAAGCAGGTGGATGCAACTCTGGTGCTACTCGGTGCGCCAGCTACCGATGATCCTGAAGGAGCACAATTGTATGAGGACATTTTGGAGCGTCGCAGTGAGCGTATCATTATAATGAGCCAGGATGACACTGCACTGGTTAATGCTTTGCAGCAGAAAGCTTCGGTGGTCTTGCAGAAATCGATTAAGGAGGGGTTTGGCCTTACGGTTTCTGAAGCCATGTGGAAAGGTACACCGGTTATTGGAGGAAATGTAGGAGGTATCCGTTATCAGATTGAAAATGGAGTAAATGGTTATCTGGTATCAAGTATAAATGAAGCTGCCATGCGGATAGTGGAAATCCTGAAGAATCCGGATTTGCGCCATAGGCTGGGAAAAAATGCACGCAAAACTGTGCAGGAAAAATTTCTTCTGATACGACTTTTTGAACAATATCTGGATCTTTTTAATTCATTTGAAACAATTTATCGTACAAAGTCCGAGGTTGCTTTTCATACAAACCCACTTGATAAAAAATGAAATGATATACCAGCATTGTAGCAGTCATGAAAGCTTTATCCGTCAGGATCCCATAAGCAAAGAATGGGTAATTTATTCCATTTCCCGAAAAAACCGCCCACATGATCAGACAGTGGAATCTTCCAACAAGCCGCTTTTATCATTCGATAAAGATTGTCCTTTCTGTCCGGGTAATGAAAACAAGCTGGCTATCGTAAATGAAGAGATCAAGAATCCAAATGGTTCAGGATGGTTAAGCAGAGCCATTGACAACAAGTTTCCGGCACTAAGTCAAGCTGCCCCCACTCAGCGTTACAAGGAGGGAATTTATCTTTGCATGGGAGGTTATGGTCGACATGAAGTGATCATAGAGAATCCTCATCACTCAAAAGATATTCCTCAATACGATGTAAATGAAATATCGAGTGTGATTGAAATCTACCACAGACGATATCTGGCTATGATGAGTGATGATCATATAGTGATGGTTACAATTTTCCGAAATCATGGAGTTAATGCAGGAACTTCATTGGCACATCCCCACTCCCAGATCATCGGTTCGCCTACTGTTCCCCGTTATATCCGAATTCAAGAACAGATCTCTGAGACCTACTTTGATGATCATGGTGTTTGTATCTATTGTGATCTCATTAACAGTGAACTAAAATGTGGTGAAAGGATCATCACCCGAAATTCTTCTTTTGTTTCATTTGTTCCTTATGCTGCAAAAGTACCTTATGAGATATGGATTTTGCCATGTAGGCACACTGCAGTATTTGGTGATATAAAAGAATATGAAAAAGAGGATTTAGCTCTGATTCTCAAAGACATTTTGAGCAGACTGTCCAGTTTATTGGAGGATCCTGATTATAATTACATTATCCACACCTTCACCCGATACAGAACTAATGAACCTCATATACACTGGTTTCTCCAGATTGTGCCTCGGCTTCTTACTCCCGCCGGTTTTGAGCTGGGATCTGGTTTTCGCATTAATCCATCGATCCCAGAGGTTGATGCAAGGGAGCTTAAAGGCTGATCTATCTCTCGTATTATACCGAGATTAAACATAAACAGGGCGAATTCATCAAAAATATGCCACCAGTTTCACTGAAACTGATAGTAGACAGGAAAAATTGCTACCTTCAAATCTCAATATTTAATTTCATATAGTAACTAAATTTCATCTAACTCTTTGTATAATGCAAGGGGAGGACAAAAGTGCAGATCATCCAAAAATGTAAAAGACCTGTTTTTGCTTTTGATTTAATACTGTTCTTTATAATTGGTATAGTCTGTTCTTCACAACAGAGCGATTCTCTGGATCTTTCAGCCATAGTACAGCTCACACCACAAGACGCCTCTGAATTGGTAAATGATACCTCTGTTACGATACTGGATGTAAGGACGATTAACGAGTATAAGGTTGGTCACATCGGGAAGGCTATAGTCATTCCGGTGCAGGAACTTCAAGAACGTGTTTCAGAAATCGAACACCTGAAAAATAGCAAGGTTCTGGTTTATTGCCGGACAGGAGTTCGCTCCAAGAAAGCATTGCAGATATTGCAGCAGAATGGTTTTTCTCAGTTGTATCATTTAGAAAAAGGAATCAGACTCTGGACACAGGAGGGATTTAAAATAGAGTAGCCCGATAATAAGTCAGAAGTTTTTTATTGCTTTGATAAACCAAATTCAGCTCACCAAATTTCATCAGCATTTTTCTTGGCACTGCTTTTGCGATTTTCCTTTTATTATTAAAAGGATCTACTTCGATGACTTATTATAGCAGTGACCTGGAATCAGAGCATAAAAAAGAAGCCATCAAAAAAAGATTGCGCTACAGAAAGGCTTATAATTATGTGGGTGATTCTGTTCTGGGTGGAATTGATGGATGCGTGACTACTTTTGCAGTTGTTGCAGGTGCATTTGGAGCACATTTTCCCGGTTATGTGATTATCATCATGGGGTTTGCCAATTTAATTGCAGATGGTTTCAGCATGGCAGTCAGCAATTACCTAAGGGCTAAATCCGAAAGAGATCAGGTTCAGGAGAGTAGAGAAACCGAAGAATTTCATATAGATTATATCCCTGAAGGGGAACGGGAGGAGATAAGGCAGATATATAGAAACAAAGGTTTAACGGGTGAAATTCTGGAGAATGTGGTTCAGGCTATTACAAAAGATCGTCAATTATGGATCAACACCATGTTAACCGAAGAATATGGTCTTCAATTAGAAGGTCCAAACCCTATAAAAGCTGGTGTTGTCACTTTTGTTTCTTTTATCACAGTAGGTTTGGTACCGCTGATCCCATTTCTGTTTTATCAGACCAGCACCAATCAATTTATAGTCAGTGTGTTAATAACCATAGTGGCTTTTTTTCTGGTGGGGATTGCCAGGGGTGTTGTTTTAGGTCGTCAACCCATTCGCTCAGGAATTATCTCTGTTGTTTCCGGTAGCGGGGCTGCATCTTTGGCATTCATTGTTGGAGTGTTGTTAAGAAGGTATTCGACGGGACCATAGAATAATTTTGCAATTGTCTAATTTTTATATATGTTAACAATATCTCTATTTTCTGTCTGCAGGTTTTTCTTGTGGAAAAGATGTGTGGTCGCCGGGTTATTACCTGGCGATTTTTCTGTGGGCACCCGGCGGGGTGCACGGATGTTTTTCCCCAGAGATAAAACGTTAACAAATCACAAAATCACCTCTGGGGCAAAAGCATAAGTCCATTATGAATCGGACCAGAAATATAATTGACCAAAACCACAATGGCGTTTTAATCTGAAGTGGCATCTTCAGGAAAAACCGCAAGCAAAGCACTGGCCTGACAAACTGCTACCGTGTCAGGCAGCTATTGACGGAAAAGAGGAAGTCGGAGGACGCAATAGTCCTCCTTATACCTGCTTATTAAAAGATTATTCCTGTTTTTCTGATCCGTATGTCTGATGAATATCCTCTTCCAGATTCAGTTTCATGGAAATAAACTTGATCAGATCATTCATGGCAACAGCACCCAAAAGTTTTCCACCATGATCCACCACCAGAAGTCTGGTGTTACCGGTTTTATTCATTACAGAGAGGGCCTTTATTGCGTTATCATCGAAAGCGACGGTGTTGTCGGTAGAGAAGGGTTTTGCCAGTTCGTCAACTGTATGTACATCCCACTCCTCCTTGGGGATATTTTTGACATCATTGATATTTACAACGCTGACCGGTCCTGAATCATTTACAACAGGATAATTGGTGAAATGATACTTATAGGCGTAATCCTCCACCAGATGATCTACGGTGGTATCTGGTGAAACGGTGGCAGTCTCAGGTTTCATGAATCGCTCTATTTTCTCTCCTTGCAATGCCTCTTTTACCAGAATGCTCTGGTAGGACATTTTTGAGGCATTTCTAAGGAACAGACCGATTAGTGCCCACCAGATTCCGCCAATAACTCCACCTGCAAAAACCGAGAAGATTCCTAAAAAAATGAGCATCAGCCCGAAACCGGAACCGATAAGTGAAGATACCCGGGTAGCCCAGCGCAGATTTTTTTTCCATCCCCACAGAATAGATCTTAAAACTCTGCCTCCATCAAGCGGAAAAGCTGGAAGAAGGTTAAATATTGCCAGGATAATATTGATTATTCCCAGGTAATTGAGCACCATTATCGGAGGACTGGGCCAGGCAAAATTTATACCCGCATTCATGATTCCGATGCAGATAAACCCGATGGCAATACTTGCCAGAGGTCCGGCAATGGCCATGAAAAATTCTGCCTTGGGACTTGGAGGTTCTTCATCCATTTCTGCAATCCCTCCAAAAACAAACAGAGTGATCCCTTTCATGGGAAGTCCGAATTTTCTGGCTACCAATGAATGGGATAGCTCGTGAAGAATGATGGAACCGAAAAGACCCAAAGCTCCAGAAACACCTAAAATCCAATAGGTTACTGGGCTGAGAGTGTTGTCATACAAAGGGAAGACCCCTTGAGCCAGGGACCAGGTGATCAGTAGGGCGATAATTATCCAACTGGCATCGATGCGGACCTCAAAGCCCAGCAATTTAAACAGGGTTATACTTTTTCCGAACATAATCCCTCCTTGGATCCTGAATTCAGAAACAGATCTCCTTTTTGAATTCAGGTAATAAATTTCCGGGTATGTCCGCCTCAGGCTTTGGGGCAAAACTCATACCGCAAAAAGTTATTCTAATAAAGAATACGGTTAGACTCAGAGGGTATTAGTGATAGTGGATTTGGAATTAAAAATTTCAGCTACTTGTTAATAAATTGTGAACGGATGTTTTCGTAAATCGGTGACAAAACAAGTCAAAGCCGAGCGGGGGTTATCGATGCCAGAGATTATGGCGTGGATATTCAAAATATACAGAGGGGGGCCAAAACCATTTACCCCAGAGGTGAAAATGCTATTCGGAAATTTATTAACTCTGGGGTAACCCTGCTCGCCTCTGAAATCCATAGTGCCCTTTTCTCAAAAGGCAATTACCCGCAATCCTAAATGTCCTCACGAAGTATAAATACAAAACGGCATCCTTTGGATCTAAATTTTTCTATTAATTCAAATCTAAATCAAAGAAAAATAGATATTTTCTTTCCATTGATTGGGAAAGGCTGTGATTATTACATATATAATATTGTGTAGCACCGGCTTATATATTTACACCTCATCAGACTGGCACATACTGACTGCATGGAAGGCAAAAAACACCTTGTTAAGCTGGTAGTTTTCCTCACGAATCCATTCTGAATGCAGATCGATTGTATTTTTCACTTCAGGAAAACATCTCGACAGGTAGCTCATTTTAAATATTCCTGACAAACGTGACATCGAAGTTCTTGCCGGTTTTATCTATGAAATTTGCAGCAATCTTTCCGCAACTCACTATTTTTTCAGGATTGAGTACTTCAAGCATCTCTTTCCACAAGACAACCGATCCTTGCTGTAATGAAGAGTTGAGATTTAAAATTTTTGGTTGAGTAGTTGAGTTTATTCCAACCAGTTCCGATTTCTGGAACACTTTTTACACTCGCGCGACTTTATAATTTGTATACCACAATTATGATTCCTTATATTAGGGTACAAGGAATCATCTTTCTATGCAGTTACACTAAAAAAACATGTTGCACCCCATCAAATTAAAAAATCTTATTTTAAAAACACAGATCAGAAGGGTGGAAGCTATGTATCAACCCATCATACTCAGTCTTCTTCTATTCATCTCATCAGCCTATGCTATTAACCTGAATGGTAAAGTTGAGAACAAAGCCGGAAAGCCCATCACCAATGCTATTGTAAGTCTGGTGAATAAGGACTTGAAGGATACAACCAATAGTGACGGTCTTTTCTCTATTACCTCCGTTTCCACTGATGTGTCTCTCATCACTCCGAAAAATCAGAAGATAACTCTGGTTAACAGTAATTTACAGTTAAGCCTTCCTGATGCTGTGCCGGTGAAAATCGAATTATTTGATATTAGTGGAAAACTACTTGGAAAAGAAGCATTGTCTAATGTATCAGGCGGTTTCTATTCCTTTAACATTGGTAATAAATTCTGTTCAAAACTTCTTATCATCAGAACTACTCTTGGTAATAAAGAATTCCTCTTTCGCTATGTTCCATTAAGCGACAACCTCTTGATTAAACAACCCAAAGCAACATTCTTATCTGGAAATCCAGTATTGGCAAAAATCATCGCAATCGATGATACTCTTAGAGTTACTGCAAAAAATTATAAAACCAAATCTGTTCCGATCACCTCTTATGAACAGCATGATATCAATATCACTCTTGATTCCGCAAATGGAAGCTGTGGCAGCGCCGGCTGCGGTAAAAATCCCACTCTTAAAAGCGGCAGACAATCGATTCAGGTTAATGGCCAACAACGGGAGTTCATGATCAGGATTCCTGAAAACTATGATAACACCCACCCCTATCCAGTGGTATTTGGGTTTCACTGGAACGGGGGAAGCATGAATGATGTTGATGGAGGAGGTACCAGCGGATACACCTGGTCCTACTACGGACTCAGGGAACAAGCTGATAAGAGCGCAGATAAACAGATGATTTTTATTGCACCCAATGGTATCAGTGCCGGATGGGCAAACAGCAACGGTCGTGACATCGCGTTTGTAGACGAAATACTGAAACTTATCAAGGCAGACCTTTGTATCGACACTGCACGGATCTTTGCAATGGGTTTTAGCTATGGCGGAGGCATGAGTTACGCTTTGGCCTGTTCCCGGGCAAAAGTCTTTCGCGCTGTGGCAGTATACTCCGGTGCACTGCTCAGCGGATGTAATGGCGGAACCGATCCAATCGCATATCTGGGAATTCATGGGATAAGTGATGGAACTTGCAACATCAGCGCCGGACGATCGCTTCGCGACAGATTTGTCAATAATAACGGCTGCACTGCCCAGAATGTCCCTGAACCCTCTAACGGAAGCAGGAATCATATTTGTACACGGTACGAAGGGTGTAAAGAGGGATATCCTGTCGAATGGTGTGCTTTTGATGGCGGTCATACTCCAGGTCATGTGGATGGAGGTGGTGATGATGGCGCCAGAACATGGACTAAAAATAAGGCATGGGAATTCTTCACTCAATTCTGATTAGTATTTAATGCCTTCTCTTAAGAGACAGCACTGAAGATGGATCCACACTGAAACCGAGGAGGAGATGAGGGTGAGTTTCAAGCTGAAGCCTCTTGACCTCTCATACCATCGTACATATCTGCTAATATTACGGCGGTTTCCTCTGACTATAAACGTTAGTAATTTCCTTTTTAATATATGGCCTCAGTAGTGTCCGGTTAATTTAACAAAGAAAAAGGCCGCCAAAACAAACCTACATTATTAATACGCAAAATTAATAAAAAGTGCCTGTCAGCAAAATATCCTCCCTTAAAGGTCATTGTTATAGGGAGCGTTATTCTTGCTAAATTATCCCAAATATTCCAATAGAGAATAACTGGATTTGTACCTGGAGAGTGAATCTGACCTATAATTTGTCCCTTGCCTTTTTGTAGAGTTGTTTATTCTCATTGAAAAGACTTCTCCTCGAAGACTCATTCGAAGTGACAAATAACGAGGGTTCGTCAAATAAACGGAGAACGGGGACTTCTCGAAGTGACTGTCAACCAGGGCTTACCGGAACAACCAACCGGTTTGCAGGTCGGGCTTGAATTAAGTCTATGTCTAATGGACAATTTGGGATTATTACTGTAAAACCGTATAAGCAGATACGGAAATCTAAAGATTTTGAATTTCCCAAAAAAAGTATTGCCAACCCTGCAGTAAATCGAATATCTTGTTTTAACAACATCTCGTTCGCTCAAGTTCT
>JAAYPC010000015.1 GCA_012519985.1 Fibrobacter sp. | reverse complement strand
TGTGTAAGAAAGGCAGATCTATTTACAACCTGTTCTTTTTCAGTCTTACAAAAAAGAAACTGAAAAACTACCTGAGAGAATAACAATGGGAACAATAAAAACAAAACAGAACTTGAGCGAACGAGATGTTGTTAAAACAAGATATTCGATTTACTGCAGGGTTGGCAATACTTTTTTTGGAAATTCTTTTTTTTGGTAACTCAGCAGGTTCCCGGTAAATTTATCAGAAGGTTACTACGTAGAGCTGGCAGAGTTAAGCCAACAATCTACCTTCTTTACATGTCAGTTGAAATTTTATGGTATTACCACCCAAAGGTTGTCTTTTTTACTTCATTGATCTTCTTAATCCTTAATATTATAATGACTTGAAGGTGCATTAGCCATGAAACTTATTGTCCAGATTCCCTGCTATAACGAAGAAAAAACCATCAAGGAAATGATCGAATCCATCCCAGGGCAGATTGCCGGTATCGATTCGATAGAAACGATCATAATAGATGATGGTTCCACAGATGCAACCGTAAAAAGAGCGGCTGAAACCGGCTGCAAAATTATCAGTCTTCCCCGTCACAAAGGACTTGCAGCAGCCTTTAGCGCTGGTATAGAAGCTGCGATTGAAATGGGTGCAGATATACTTGTAAATACTGATGCCGACTTTCAGTATCCATCAAATTTTATCCCTGCGCTCATTAAACCAATCCAGGACGGTACCGCCGACATGACAATCGGTAACCGGTTTTCCAATGGGAATAAACCCTTTTCACCTATCAAGATGTTCTTCCAGGATTTTGGCTCAAGAGTGGTTCGTCTTTTCTCAGGGGTTAAAGTCAGTGATGCGGCTTCGGGGTTCAGGGCATTCAGCAGGGATGCCATGAAAAAAAATAGTCATTCATGATGATTTCTCCTATACACTGGAAAGCATTTTTCTTGCTGGTGTTAATCATTTCAGGGTGGAAAATGTTCCCATTACCACTAATCCCCACACCCGTGAATCGCGATTATTTAAAGGTATCGGTCAATATATTAAAAGATCCGCAATAACTGTTATCCGTATCTCTTTAATGTATCATCCTCTCAGATTCTTTACAGCTATTGGATCAGTTTTCCTCTCAGGAGCACTAGCCCTGGGGGTAAGATTTCTATTCTACTATTTTCAGGACGGCGGAAGAGGTCATGTACAATCACTAATCCTTCTGGTTGTATTGACTATCATTGGAATTCAAAGCATTATTGTTGGACTTCTTGCCGATGTGGTGGCTGCAAACCGAAGACTTCTGGAGTATATCAGAATCAGGCAGATGGAATCAAAATGAGGCTTAAAATCATCGCTTTATTTCTGCTAATCCACAGTTTGATAATTTTCAGTATTTATTTATTACTGGCCGTTTCAAAATGGTTCCCTTACGGACCTGTTCTTAAAGGAATTCGTGAATGTCTTTACAAATTCTTTTGAGTTGTGTGGCAACAATATGGCTTTCACTTATTTACACAGGCCTTGGCACTCTTGTTTTTAACTTCCTGAGGCTGCGGACCGTTTTTGGTAATGGCTTATCACTCATAGTCAAATTCGCCCTGGGTTTCGGAATAATCGGTAATATCCTCACCGTAATGGGATATCTTAATCTTTACTCCCCACCTTCCATAATTATTGTTCTGGTATTTGCAACACTCATTTCGCTTATCTCTTTTTCATCCATTATCAGACAATTGTCGGTTGTTATCTTTTCGTTTTACAACACTTTTTTCCCTAAGCCCGGATTCTGGTTATTCTTTTTTTTATTGATAACTGCCGGATATATGGCAAGAGGGCTTTTGCCACCTTCAGGCTTTGATGAACTCATGTATCACCTTTCTACAGTTAAGCTTTACCTCAAGGAAGGTGGTTTCTGGGATATCTATTTCAATCCCCAGTCCGATTATCCCATGCTTTCACAGATGCATTACCTTGCGGCTCTTGCCCTTGGAAATGACATAATCTGCAAGAGTCTATCTTCCTTTTTGTTTTTTATCCATTTGGGTCTCATTTTTCTGGTCTCCAGAGATTTATCCAAAGATAAGAATGCTGCATTTTTCTCTGTGATCATATTTGCAACACTTCCTACCATAGTCGCAAACGCTTCAAGCTGCTACGTAGACATCCATCAATCCCTGTGGAGCATGCTCGCTCTTTTCCTTCTGATAAAGTACACTGAAACCGGATCAAAAGGAATTCTGTACACAGTAGCATTTTGTGGTGGCATGGCGGTTCAGACTAAAATTTTCGGAATATTAATAATTCCTGTACTGGCAACTGTACACTGCTATTGTAACTGGTTAAATAATGGAAGGTTGATCTCAAAAAGAATACTGTTTGAACTATCAGTTCTGGTTGTGATACCGGTTGCAATGGGTTCTCTCTGGTATTATAAGAGTATGCTTTACAACCAATCATTTGGTTCTATAAAATCGGTTTCATTGATACCTGAAAAAAACATTTTGTCCTCTGCTATCTCATTTTTAAGAGAGCTGGTAACCTTCCCCTGGACTTATACCATTTTTCCATCTTTGCACAGAGCTGATACGGCAGGCCCGTTATTTTTAATGGTACTTCCATTTTTGTTTTTTGTTAAAACCATAAATAAAAAAATAAACATTTATCTGCTGGCTTCACTCGCTTTTATGCTACAGTTGCTTTTTATCGATAATTTTATGGTAAAAAGTGCAAGCGGCAGATATATAATTTTTGTTCTTGCCTTGCTTGTCCCTTCTGTACCTTATACGTTAAGCCATCTCACACTTCACAACACAAGGAGAATTCTTTCTGTATCAGTTATCGTATCGGTGCTTTTCGGAGGAGCGGTTTTCATCAAACGATACAATAAAGAGTGGATAGCACTGATCAAACAAAAATCCAGAGATGAGTATTATCTTTCTGTTCTTCCGGAATATGGAGCCATACAAAAAATAAACAGTCTTGGCAGTGATAAAAAAGTACTGCTTGAGTATAATTTCTCCGAATATCTAATTGATATTCCATATATTGTGGCATACAGAAGATACGAAAGTCCCTGTGAGATGATCAATGATTTAAACAGCAAAAATGTGGGCTATATCTTCGCTAACAATAAATTCGACTCACTAGAAAACCGGATTTCTTATGGCGAAATCAAAGAATATATGGAACCTCTCTACAATGCAAACGGGTTTTATCTTTTCAGGATTTTGAATAATGAGTAAGGGCGGCAGATCCTCGGAAAGAGGAGTTTAGGATCGCATTCGCATCGCATTCGCATCGTAACCGCATCGTAACCGCATCGTAACCGCATCGTAACCGCATCGTAACCGCATCGTTACCGCATCGTTACCGCATCGTTACCGTAGCGTATCGTATCGTTATCTTTTTCGTTATCTTTTTCGTTATCGTATCGTATGTTATCGTATCATATCGCATCGCAGGTCGATGCCCTGCGCTAACCTGGTCCAGCCATACAGGCTGGTTCCGTCCCATCCATTCTGGCTCGTATGATGGGCTGAGTAGTTTGATTGTGGGTCTTAGTTCCCCTTTCGGGGGCCAGGGGGCTCCATTCTGTGGGTCAGACGACCGATTGACAGCATATTGCAAATTGATTCAATGGCGAAATAAACAAAAGAAGAGATTATTCCACCGGTAATACCATATTTTGGTATCAATACAAAATAGAGAAGAACAGTTACTGATATGGCTATTAATTTATTTCTAAAAATTGAGGCATTCTGTTTTGTCTTTATCAAATAATGGTTTGAAACTGTTGATATGAAATACAAGGGCAAAGCTAACAGATATATTCTACTGTACCCTGCAATATTTCCAACATATTCACCATAAGCAATTCTTACAGGAACCCCGATAAATATGGAAGCAGTTATTGATAACAAGACCACAAATAATACCGGTTTTATTAAAAGATTGGTTTTTATCTCTTTTATGTAAAACTCAGGCAGAAATGCAAGAAAAGTATTCTTTATTACCATATAAAAAAAGTCATTTATTTTCATGATAATCGTATATGCAGCAACAGTTGAGGGATTAATGAATACCCCCATTATTAATATATCGGCTTTACCGAAAATGGCCGATGACAGATCCAGAAAAGTCATCGTGTAGCTCTGGTTTTTCCACCCCTTGTCCAGATTATCGTTACCAATAATCTTCTGCTTAACATACAAAAAGCAAACAATGTTGAACGCAGCCTCCAGTATCACATACCCCAAAAAAAATAACAGCAGGCTGTTCGTACTGTATGTAATGACAAATACATAAACCAGTTGAAACGTAACCTTAATTAAGGTAAGACAGGCAGATAACCGGAATCTGGCCTTTCCTTTCAGGGCATGTTCCCAAATATTCAGCACCGAGAAAAACGGAAAGCATAAAATTGACAATAAAAGTATCCTGCCAAAATATTTATCCTGACAGAAATAATAATATGATCCTGCCGCACAGAGCACGACTACACCAATAATACTGAATTTCAGACTGAATTTTGCAGCCGCCAGATACGTTTTATCGTAACCCTGGGCCAACGCACGCAACACTGTGGCTCTTATTCCGGTAATTGATACGAGGGAAAGCACGCTGAATACAGAGACAAGAATTATAAACTGCCCATATAATGTTTCCTTTTGATTATTAATAAGTATTACTGATATCAGAAGATATGATACAGCATTAAATCCGTTATTCAGATTGGCCCAGAATACTTTGCCAAAATATTCCGGAATGACATTTTTATCTTTCAGATGGCTGGCCATTTTTCCCGATTATCTGTATATAAAACCTTTTTGTAAATATCGCAAAATGTAATTGCAGAGGTATCCCAGGTGATTTTCTTCCGCAATATCGATTCTCTTGCCCTGCTTTTGATTGCATCATACAACCCGCTCTCACCCAGCAATCTCAGCACTGCATCTTCGATACTCTTTGAATTTTCCGGTTCAATCAATAAACCATCAATACCGTCCTCTATTAGTTCCGGAGTTCCATTGACTGCAGTTGCAATTACAGGTAATCCGCAGGCCATGGCTTCCGCAACAACATTGGGTCTGCCCTCAGAAAGACTGGGAAGAACAAAAATATCTGCAGCATTCATAAACTCCGGTATTTCATCAGCCATTTTCGGACCGGTTAAAACCACGTTTTTATCAAGACCGTTTTCTAAGACAAATCTTTTATAATTTCCAAATTCCAGTCCACCGCCAACAATTACCACCAATATGTCTGGAAAGTGTACCCTGATTCTATCGACTGATTTAAGCAGGTAATCAACACCTTTGCCTTTTACCAGCCAGCCGACAAACAATACTATCCTCTTATCAACCGGAAATCCCAGCTTTTCCCTCACTTTGCTTCTGTCTTCCGGTCTGAATCTTTCAGTGTCAATCCCATTGGGAACCGCACATACATTGTCTTTGAAACCGAGTGATTTTATTATGCTTATCTGATTAAAACTGTTGGCTGTAATATAATCACAGTTTTCAAGGATCCATCTCAGTACCACCCTTGTAAACCCATACTTCATTGCTGCATTTAATGAGGATCCCCTTTCTGTAAGGACAAGCGGTTTCTTGTAGATTTTCTTTAACAGAACACCAACCATAGCGGTAAGAGACCATTGGGCATGTATAACATCGGCACCCCTGGCATATTTAAGTGATTTTATAAAGAGGTAAAGAAAAAAGAGGGGAAGCTGTAATTTGGCAAAGAAACTTTTTTTGAAATTTGAGGGTATCCCGCCGCCGGAAATCAATGTTTGCATCTTTAGCGGCAGATATTTGAACCTGTGTATCCTTACATCACCCCAGCACTCCTCCTGAGATTCACTGCAAAGGTAAAACGGACACACCACATCCACAGACACTCTTTTTGAAAGAGCATCTGCAAGAGAATAGATAAAGGGGCTCTGAAAATGTCCTTTGAATGCCGGAAAAGAGGAAGTAATTATGCAAACATTCATAAACTAGCAGTCTCGAAACCAAAAAGCGCGTATGCAGCTCAATCATTGCGATATGATCAGTATACAATAATGTGAAGAATTTCGGGGGAAAAAATATCCTTCACCTAAATCGCACGATTCTTTGACATGATTCGCTTCTGGACCGCAAACCTAAAGGGCTCTATGCGATTCACGTCAAACAATCGCACGGATTAAGCTTCACTTCTGTTTGAGCCATTGAGAAATATACACACCGGCAGCCGCTTTACTCAATTTGCAACCGTTTTTAACACTTCCGGCCTTTTTACCCTGAAGGTTGAAAATGATGTAATCGGAAGAAATAAAATCATAGTACGTACCGTCAAAAGTAACTGACCTGTTTACAGCAGACATCCTGTTTACTTCACATCCGATCCGGGATATTTCTGACACTGCTGTGGGAAATTGATCCTTTACATATTCACCGCCCCAGTAACGGGTAAAGAGATAATGGCGTTTCTGCTGTGGCCGTGGCGCCATACACCCCTGGGTCGCTTTTGACAGATCGATCTGGCTGTAAGAATAAATATAAGCCTTCTGTTCGGTAAAGGTGATTAGGTCCATAACTGCTTTCCGGTTCTGTCCATTGCCCATATCTGATCATAGCGGTCCTTGAGAATGATATCCTGCGGCTTATTATTACCTGTCAGATTTGCGATGATAATGCAGTCATGGGCATTGGGATGCGGGTATGCAAAGGATGACTTCTCTTTACCATCTTTACCATTCAATATCCGCAGTTTACCTCCCATACACGCCAGCACCTCATTGAAGCCATCCTGATCGATATCATATACCTGTGCAGGAATATCGGAACCGGTTGAGGAGCCTTTGGTGGGATCACCGATCTGCCACAGCTTTTTTCCATCACAATCGTAAACGGTAATGCAATTGACCTCATGCCCTATGTAGCGGTCATCATCCATCTTGTCACCCTGCATCATGATCATTTCCAGGCGCCCATCCCCGGTGAGGTCACCCAGAAGCATTCTTTTTCCTTCACCGGCATCGCTGATATCGATGGTGGTAATCAACACTGGTTCAGAAAAG
>JAAYPC010000120.1 GCA_012519985.1 Fibrobacter sp. | reverse complement strand
TACCTTTTATAATTCCTTTTTCAAAGCCCTCCTCTATCCCCACTTCTTTTCCTTTCTCCAGAATCTCCTTTTCCCAGATTTTTGTCTTAGTTTCAAGCATATTCTTAACCTCCATCAAATCTTCAATGCTCGCAATCGTTTTTGAATTTTGAGGTAAATTGTAGATTTCAAATATCCGATTCACCAATTGCTGAATAATTTCTACTCCACAACTCTTCTTAATTACCTCTCTCAAAATATAAACCAGCTCATCCCAGTTTTTGTTGATTTCTGATGGATTATGATTCTCAATATAAAAAACTGCGGACACGGCATTACGCACTCTTAATATATCACGTTTTGTAATTTCGTTTATTGCAATTTTGTAGTATCTGAACTCCGGCAGAAATTCCTTTGGTACCGATGAGTCAAGGAAAAGATCACTTAGTTTTTCCGGAGCATTCCATATCGGTTCTCCATTATATAATAGTATAGCAAAAGAAGGATTGAGAAATTTCTGCTTACCACTTCTTCGTAGTTCATCATAGAATTCCAGCATATATCTGGCCATCCGTAATGGCATAAACCAATCAACTGTAGATTGAAATTCTATGAAAAGATAGATATAGGCGGTTTTGCCATGAGAGGTAATCTCATAGATCACATCAGCGTGGCGAGATTTTTGAGAAGCAGGAAAAAAATCAGGGTTAAGTCTTTTGAGAGAAGCAAATTCCAGATCCTTAACAAAGTCCTCGTGTACAAACGACATCAGAAGGTCTTTAACAACAACGGGGTAGCTGAAAATACGCATGAACCAGTTGTTATGTTTTTGTTTCATGGTAGAAGAGTAAAATAGATAGAGAGGGTAGGTTTTACAAGAGGAAACCAGGAATAATTGGAGATTTGGGATTTATAATTTTTGATTTAGGGAATAAGAGAGACAGGATTTTAAGATTTCTTATTTTATTAGATCTAAAATCAAAAATCTGAAATCTAATATGCACAATAAAATACGACTAAAGCAGTATTTTTTTGATAATGGTCAACCAAATAGCTATTTTTATAGGCCGCTTAAGTATATTTACCTATTTTTAAATATTTGCGCGCCTTCATTTTCCAGGAGTCCTTAATATGAATGACAAGAATCACGACAATTTTTTCGATGAACATTCTCAGGATCAGCAGGCATCTCAAGATCTGCTTCAGATGATCAATGATTTTGAGCATAAAACCCCCGCAAATATAAAAGTAGGATCCAAAGTTTCTGGAACTGTCTCCCGGATCGGTTCCGAGTTCATATTTGTGGATATTGGTGGAAAAAACGAGGCCATGATTAAAAAAGTGGAACTAACCGATGAAAACGGTGAAATCACTGTTAAAGAGAAGGATAAGATTACTGCATACGTGGTTTCCAATAACGATAGTGAGACAATCCTCAGCAAAAGCATCAGCGGGCATTCATCCCCAATTCAGGATCTCTACGATGCACTTAACAATAAAGTTCCGGTTCAGGGAAAAGTGACTGGTGTAAATATCGGTGGATTGAATCTCAAAATTATGGGACACAGAGCTTTCTGCCCGATCAGCCAGATCGATGTAAAATTTACTGAAGACGTTAACAGTTATCTGGGCAAGAACCTGGATGTAATGATTACCCGGATCACAGAGGGAGGAAGAAACATCGTTGTTAGCCGCATTCCTCTTCTGGAAGAAGGATTAAAAACAAAACTGGAAGAACTGGAAAAATTTGCCGAACAAAAGAAGGTTATTCAGGGAAAAATCTCCAAGATCACAGAATTTGGGCTTTTTGTAGACTTAGGTGGTCTGGAAGGCCTGGTGCATATTTCTGAGGTTTCCTGGGAAAGAGCAGAGAAACTGGATGAATCCTTCAAGGTAGGTCAGGATGTAGAGGTAATCGTTCTGAAAGTGGAGAAAAAACAACAGGTTAGAAATTCCAAGATTTCCCTTTCCATCAAGCAGGTATTTGATAATCCCTGGGATAGCGTTTCTGAAAAGTTTTCTGTAGGTCAATCGGTTCAGGGTAAGGTCACACGTATTACCAATTTTGGTGCATTTGTTGAACTCATCCCCGGTGTCGAAGGAATGGTTCATGTTTCTGAGATGTCATGGATTAAAAGAGTCCATCATCCATCTGAAGTTGTTCAGGAAGGCAATCAGGTACAGGTGAATATCCTGGGTATAGATGAGAAAAAGAAATCTATTTCTCTCAGCCTCAAGGATGTTTCAAATGATCCCTGGCGTGATGCAGATTACCGTTTCCCTGTGGGGTCGGAGATTACCGGAACTGTGGCAAAAAAATCAAGGTACGGTTACTTTATTGATCTGGCAGAAGGGGTGACTGGACTTCTTGTTTTTGCCAACATCTCTTCTGATAAGAAGAATTCATTAAATGAAGGAGATTCGGTTAAGGTAATAATAGAATCGGTGGATACCGAAAACCGTCGCATTTCTTTATCCTATGGAATAAAAGAGGCAAAACAGGATCAGCAGGAAGTCAGTGAATTCATTAAAAAGCAGGGTAAGACATCTGCTGAGAAAACTGAAGCGTCCAGTGAATTTGGTGAAGCGTTATTGGCTGCATTAAAAAACAGGAAATAATGGAGAATTAAAGTAATGCACGTATTGGCAGTTGGAGGAGCCGGATATATAGGTAGCCACGTGGTAAGGGCGTTATTAGACAGGGGCCATAAGGTTACTGTTTTTGACAATCTATCCAGTGGTGCACGGGAAAATCTTTTTAAAGAAGCAGCCTTTATTCATGGTGATATCATGAATTATGAGCAGATTCGACAGGCTTTAAAGGGTGGTATAGATGCTTTTATTCATCTGGCTGCCTTTAAAGCTGCAGGCGAATCGATGATTAGCCCCGAGAAGTATTCAATGAATAATATAAACGGGACTATCAACCTGCTAAATGCTGCCATGGATTGTGGAGTTAAGAAAATGGTCTTCTCCTCTTCCGCTGCAATATATGGTGAACCAAAATATCTCCCGGTAGATGAGTCGCATCCTGTGGAGCCGCAAAACTATTATGGTTTTACAAAACTGGAGATTGAGAGATTTCTCCAATGGTATGACAGGCTGAAGGGATTGAGGTATGCTGCTTTGCGTTATTTTAACGCTGCCGGCTATGACATCGATCAGAGAATACACGGATTAGAGCGAAACCCCGAGAATCTGCTTCCTGTGGTTATGGAAACTGCAGTCGGTATTCGTACGCAGCTATCGATTTTTGGGGATGATTATGAGACAGAAGACGGTACCTGTATACGTGACTATGTACATGTTAACGACCTTGCGGATGCTCATGTTAAATCGCTGGAGTATATAACGGAAAATGACAGCAGTATCACGGTAAACCTGGGAAGCCAGAACGGAATCAGTGTAAAAGAGATGGTGCAGAAAGCTCGTGAAATCACCGGAAAAGCGATTCCTGTTCAGATCGCAGCTCGTCGCGCAGGGGATGCAGCAAAAATGGTGGCATCATCAAAGGAAGCGCACAGGATTCTTGGCTGGAAAGCCAACCACAGCGATGTCGATACTCTGATAAGCAGTACCTGGAGAGTTTATAAAAAACATTTCCCTCAAGCTTAAGGGGAACTAATTTACTGTCAGATCTTTGGCTGCCTTGTTTAAAGCACGGATCAGGGGATTTGCAAATGGTTTGCGGGAATAACTAACTATCTCTTTTAATTTGATCCGTTTTTTGAAAAAAGAGTAAAACATTGGTTTGGTATTTTTACCAGTACCGTTAAGTTCACAAATCAGTTTTCCATCCTTATCCCAGACTTTCATCTGAATCCTGGCAATGGCGGTGTTTTTTACCGGTCGCTCATAGCTGGGGCCTCCCCGACCATCTCGCCAGGCTTTCTGGGTTTTTATCTCCTGCCACAGACTGCAGCAATGGGGGATTACCATAAAATCAGAACCGCTTTTTCTGACAATTTCCCGAATTAAAACGGTCAAGCTGTCCATATCTGCATCATTAGAAAGAACTTTACTTCTTATTGAAGAAGACTCAACATTTTCATTTAACACAGGTGTGAGCCTTTGAGACAGCGAATTCAAAAGCAGTTGATTGGCTGCAAGGCAAAAAAAGGAATCGCTGAATTCGCCGCTCAATTCTGATGTTTTGTTTACGTGTATGCTGTCGAGTGGAATAAGGAGGACCTTCCCGGAATATAATGATAAAAACCGACAATCCTGTGAGTCTTCGGCTTTACCCGAAAAGCTCAAGAAAATAATTATCAGGAAAACAGATATATTTTTCATTTTCAGCCGTTCGTTAACTGGTTTAATTTCTGACGGTTATAAAGAGTATATCTTATTGAACAGCTTTATACAAATTATTGTATCTGCAGAATCTATTGTTTTGAGCGAACGAATTCCAGCAGCTCCTTTAAATTATCCTTATCGGTAAAATCAATCGGATTCGAAAATGCCGCCATCATGCCTTTGTCATCAGAATCCCATTCTTTCTTGGATTTGATTTTCCATTTCATTAAAGTCATTAAAGCTTTATTTACAAGATCAAGTTTGTTAAAATCGAAGCCCCCTCGCAGATAAAAAAATGTTATCTGTTTCTGTTGATCGGAGGTAAAATTCCTGTTTAATACTACCGAAGGTATTTCGGGACGGGCAGGAGAAGCACCTGTTGCAAATATCACGATTGTTTTTTCTTTTAGACTGGGGAGATTTTTACTGATTATATCTACTCCGCTTATACCAACTGCGTGAAGACTTCCACCATAGATAATAATATCGTAATCAAGGATTTTTTTGAGGTTAGCCTGCTTACGATTCAATAGGTCACAATTGAGAGATTGTGCAATCCATTCTGCATATTTTTTAGTGAAACCGGAAGTACTTTTATAGATAACAACCGTTTTTTTCATAGCAGTTCCTTTAAACATCTGTAAATAATGAATGATTTTCTTGATTTTTCGGTGATGCAACCTTATTTTGAACCTTCAGTTTATTGAGATACCGAAGATTGGGACATTAAATATTTTTCTCTAAAAATTCAGAGTGTCTGAGTCTTTCAGGGAATAAGTGCACCCGAAAAAAAGAATTAAAATAATACTAGATTTGTCCATCGGGGGCACGATGCTAATTAAAACTATATGAAATTACCTGCGCTTTTTAAAAAATCGACTTTTTATGTCCCGACAATTACTGGTTGGATACTGATTGGGTTTAACTTATCAACCATTCTTCTGATTGTTCTGATTAGTATTCATCCCTATCTGGCAAAATCTGCCCCAGTAGGGGGTGAACTGCTTGTTGTAGAAGGATGGCAACCCGATTATGCTATAGAGGAAGCTGCCAGAATATTTTCTGAAGGAAATTACCAATTACTTGTTTCTACCGGAGGTCCTCTGGATCAGGGATCATATCTGCTTCAGTTTGAAACTTATGCTCATCTTGCCAGGTATAGTTTCCAGAAATTGGGGATTGCTGAATCGTTAACTGTGGCAGTTCCTGCCGAAAGTGTCAGAAGAGATAGAACTTATCAATCGGCAGTTGCCTTGAAAGAGTGGCTGGATAGTTCAGAAATATCGGTTAAAAAAATCGATTTGCTATCTCTTGGAGCGCATACCAGACGCTCTGCATTGGTGTTTAAAAAGGTATTAGAACCAGGGATCAAAGTAGGGCAAATTTCTGTGGAAAATGAAGATTATGATTGCGATAGATGGTGGAAAAGTAGCGAAGGAGTTAAAACGGTTTATTCTGAGTTGATTTCACTTGTTTATACTTTTTTCTTTCTCTCCTCAAAATAGCTAAAGCTATGTCAACCCCACTATTCCATAAATTATGTTATTCAACTGGCCACATAGCGAAAGAACCGTTTAAACAAATACGGATAATTGCGACAAGTCGGCATGTTCAGGGTTAATAGATCGGAGTAATTAAAATGATATGGAATGAACAATTCGAGACTATGCCAACTAACGAATTGCGTAAATTTCAGTTGCAGAATCTCAAAGAACTGGTCCTGAGGGTATATAACCGTGTTCCTTTTTATAAAGAACAGATGGATAAAAAAGGAATTAAACCTTCGGATATCAAATCATTGGAAGATATTCAAAAACTTCCTTTTATAACCAAAACTGATATGCGAGATGTGTACCCTTATGGGTTACTTGCAACGGATATGAGCGAAATTGTTGAGATTCATGCTTCATCGGGGACAACAGGAAAACCGGTGGTGGATGCATATACACAAAAAGATATTGAAATCTGGTCTGAGGTTATGGCCAGAACATTGTCAATGGGTGATACCACCAAAAGCGATATTGTTCACAATGCTTATGGCTATGGGCTTTTCACTGGTGGTTTTGGGGTTCACTATGGAGCCAGAAAAATCGGTGCAACGGTTATTCCCATCTCTGGTGGTAATACCAAAAGACAGTTATCGGTAATGAAAGATTTCGGTTCATCGGTTTTAACCTGTACCCCTTCATACAGCCTCTATTTAGCTGAAGCGGCAAGAGAGCTTGGTTTGGATTTTTCCAAATTTCCCATAAAAGCAGGTTTTTTCGGGGCTGAACCCTGGAGTGAAAACATGCGTAAGGAGATTGAAAGCAAACTGCACCTCAAGGCTATCGATATCTATGGGCTTACAGAAATTATAGGCCCAGGGGTTGCTGCTGAGTGCGAATGTCAGGATATGTTGCACATTTTTGAAGATCATTTTTATCCGGAGATAATTGATCCGGTAACCGGACAACAGCTTGAGGATGGTAAAGAGGGTGAACTGGTTTTTACTACCCTTACTAAAGAGGGTACACCGGTTATCCGCTACCGTACAAGAGATATTACCTATTTAAATCGGGAGAAATGTCGTTGTGGGAGAACTTCGGTACGGATGCACAGGATCATGGGTCGAACCGATGACATGCTGATAGTAAGGGGAGTCAATCTTTTTCCATCTCAGGTTGAACAGGTTTTACTCAAAATCGATGGGGTTGAACCACATTACCAGATCCTGGTAGACCGAAAGGGAGCACTTGATTCTCTTGAGGTGAGGGTTGAGATGAACGAAACACTGTTCTCGGATGAGATCCGCTATATTGAGAATAAGGAGAAGGAGATAGAGCATGCTCTTAAAGAGGAGCTTCTGGTTCATAGTAAAGTGAAACTGGTCGAGCCAAAGAGCATTGAACGCAGTGAGGGAAAAGCTAAAAGAGTAATCGATGTGAGAAACATTTGAGGAGGGCTAATGAAAGTACAGCAGATTTCCATTTTTCTGGAAAATAAGGCAGGCAGACTGGCTAGTGTGGCAAAAGTGCTCAGGGATAATAAAATCAACATAAGGGCTTTGACTGTTGCGGATACTTCCGATTTTGGAATTTTAAGGATGATAGTGAACCAACCGGAAAAAGCATGCGAAGTACTAAAAACCGCCGGTTTTATGGTGAAGCAAAACCCAGTAATCGCTGTGCAAATTGAAGACCGTGAGGGCCTTTTTTATGACCTTATGAGTCTTTGTGACAAGCACAATATCAATATTGAGTATACTTATTCCTTTGTAGAGCAGACATCCAATAAAGCAATCTTGTTCATGAGGTTTGAGGATACTGATGCAGCAATTGAGCTGTTTTCAAAAAACGGGTATAAACTCCTTAGAAATGAGGAAATCAGAAAAATTTAACCAAATTGTGGAAGATTGTTTGACGTTAATCATCCGATTTTTGGTGTGAAATAACTCAAGGGGTCATTTTAAAGGTTTTGTAAACAGAAGCAATAATCTTTTTAATAAATCCCTGGGTTTTCTCGATAACCTCAAAACGATCTTCGTTTCCGGAAATTCTTAAGGGATCAGCAGTTATGATTATGGCATCTGTTCGGGGATTGTATTTCTTTACTCTTTTCACCAGCTCGATGCCATTCATGCCCGGCATGGTATAATCAGTTATTATCAGATCTGCTCCATTGCTTCCTATATCACTTAATGCATCCTGTGGATCTTCATGTGCCGATACCCTGAATCCCTCATCCTCAAGAAAACTCTTTATAACAAATGCAACAGACTCCGTATCATCTACTATAACTATTCTCTTTGTGTCCTGAAAACCCACAGATTCCCCCTGAAATTTAAGCAACATTTTTCAGTATTCGGAAACTACAATCTGCAAACTAGAACCTCTGTAAAGGCTCTCTTGCAGCAGTTTCCAGGAATTCAAAAACTCAAGCGAAGTAGTGATAGTATATAACTAATATAATATCAATAAAATAAACATTTTTCAGGAATATTTTTTACTTTAAGATCTTTCTTAACCTGTTCCGGTATTCATTTTCATACGGAAGAGATGCTCATGTGTTATTCTGAGTAACTATACTATTAGGAAAAGTATTCTGATTGTGAAATTTTCATTATCTGCTCATTGATTACTTTGATTAATCCTTTAAGTTTTATTGTGAACAGTTCAGTAATTGCTCAGGATAAATTATAGCTTGTTGCATCAGGTGGGAATTAGTGCGGGAGAATTGTTCTGTTCATATGGGAACACTGTTCATTCCTCTTTTGGTCTTCTTCCCCAGATGAGTTCTCCATTACGGTACACCCCTTTTATTCGGTGAAGAGGAATTGTTATTTTCCCAAAATACTGATCTTTCATAATGAAAGACTGCGAATCAATTGAAACAATCTGATCAAGCGCAACTCTTACCAATCCATTTACTCTGTCTTCATATTCAAGCTCAAAGTACGCCTGTGAGAAAGAGAAATCCCAGCGGATACGGTCCAGAAGCTTCTTTATGTATATCAATTGAATTCCCCAAAAGCAGATAATCTTCGGTTGTACTCAGTAGTGCAATATCTACCAGAAATATCCTGCAAATAAATGACCGGTAATCCGCTTTTGGAAACAGAAAGACCTTATAAGATATGCTTGCGGAATGGATCTGAAAGCCTTACCTTTTCTTTAGGCAAGGCTTGATTCAATTGGATTTAATCGTCACCTCGGCCCAGAAGACCTGCCCTGAAAAGATAATAAAGCAGAGTCAGAATGGAACTGGCAGCCGCAGCAACATACGTTAAAAAAGCAGCATCAAGTACTTTACCTGCATTGTGAGCATCTTTACTAGGTAAAAGTCCTGCCTGAGCCATAGCAAGTTTAGCTCTTCTGCTGGCATCCCATTCCACAGGCAATGTGATCAACGAAAAAACCACTGCTCCACTGAAAAGAATTGCCCCCAAACCTACAAGTGAGCTTGAAGAAAGCAGAAATCCCAAAGTAATAACAATATAAGAAAACCAGCTTGAGATATTGGTAAGAGGAACCATTGCTGTCCTCAAATGGAGCCACGCATAACTTCTGGCATGTTGGATTGCATGACCAGCTTCATGACAAGCCACACCAACTGCTGAAAGACTGTTTTCGCTGTAAACCGAAGGAGACAGTCGCAGTACCCTGGAAGTGGGATCATAATGGTCGGAGAGAAAACCTGAAACCTGTTCGATTTTCACATCATTAATTCCTGCAGAAGAGAGCATCTGATGAGCTGCCTGTGCACCAGTGAGACCATTAGGTGACTGCCAATTGGAAAATTTTTTAAAGGTTGATTTGGTATACCATGAAGCAAACAGTGCCAGCACTAATCCAGGCAAGGCAAAAACCAGATACATCGGATCAAACATTATCATATTAATCAACTCCTGTGATATTTTTTCTCGTTATTTTAATTTTTTGGCTTCTGTGCTGCAAGTAGTATGCCACTCGATTACTCTCCGGTTGTTAAACCTAAAATTAAATATAATTGATGTTCTTTTACAGTTTAAATGACTTGAACTTCGACCAAAATCTGTTTTATTTGAGAAACGGTTGATCTACTTTGAAACACCTTAAAATGTTCACGTTGTATCAGATCAATTCGAAATCTTAATGTATGGTTCAACTAAATACGACCTTTTTTTTTATCCTGTCCCAGGGGGAGGTGAATAATGAGATTTATGGAACACTGGAAATGCAAGAAAGGTTTCCCTCTGCATCATCAACCGGTTCGATCAGTTAACATTCTTAGAGTAAATGCTTTATTGACCAGACTCAGGGCAAGCGGCTCCTTTTTTGCCGGATTGACTGCTCTGGGCATATTTTTTATCGGCAAACTGATGATTGCCAAATTAATGATAAAAAGCATGAAGATCGATACTTTGGATATCAACAATCTCAATATCAGGAAAATGAACATGGAAGGAAAATAAAGCTGAAGAGAAAATTTCTGATAAAAAGTTGTTTTTTAACAAACGACTTTTTATCAGATTCGAACTAGATTTTTCCTTTGGCCTTTTACTCTGAATCGGATTTAGATTGCTCCTGACCCGCAGAAGAAGAGGAGAGCTCCTGAGTCCGGCCGATCTTCCCATGAGTTTGCTTGTCAGAAACCAAAACAGATGATACGTTTTGCCTGTTAAAAGCGAACATATCTGCAATCTGCTTCATTCTCCGATTGCTTCTGTAAAACTCTCTTATCGCTGAGAGTGCCGGCTTTTCTACATACCTGTTTAATAAAGAAGCAGCTATAACACAAAGAACAATCGATAGAAAAGCACCTGGTGCTGTAGGTAATTGGTTTTCGGAAAATTTGTTTAAAATCACAAATCCGACATTTTGATGTATTAAATATAATGAGTAGGAGATGCCTCCCAAAAAAACGAATGGCTTAAAGGATAAAAATCTCAATCTACCAGATATTGCCAGATAAAAACCGGTATAAAAAAATGAAAAAACCAGAAAATGCTTGAAAGATATTATAAATGCGGTTGAAACAAGCGAGATTAAAATCAGAGGAATCGTGAATCTGTCCGAAGTTTTATTGATAATCTTATAAAAAGAGATCCCTGCAATGAAAAAACTTATATGATAAGTAATAAAAATTTTATTTACTATCTCAGGTAATTTGAAAAAACCGGTCGATTGCAGGACTGCCACCATTAAAACCGGTAACATCCAGTATTCTGCCCATTTCAATTGTCTGCTCAGATAAAGTATGAAAATCCAGAAGTAAAATGTCAGCTCTACTGTCAATGTCCAGTAAACCCCGTCCACGTGGGGTATCTTGAAATATTCATGAAACATCAACAGGTTGCATAACGCCTCATAGATTGATACCTCTTTTCCAGGGAGTCCTGTAATTGCCACAATAGAAAAGGTGATTATAACTGCTACCCAATATACCGGGTATAACCTTGAAAACCTGGATATCAGAAAATCCAGGGGTTTATCCACTCTACTCAATGTCCAGTATATAACAAACCCGCTAATAATAAAAAAGAATTGTGCTCCGTATTTTCCAAAATACACCCAGTTGAGGATATCATCTGGCCGGTTGTGCAATTCATTATATCGGTAAAAGTAGTGATACACTACAACGGCCAGAGCAGCTATTCCTCGTAATGCATCCAATTCCAGAAGCCGGTTTTTCTTCATATACAGAAACTCTTTTTAAAGTCACTGTAATTGAAGACCTGCAAATAAACGACCAGCAAGACTTTCTAGCAGAGTTCAGAAAATCAAGCTCAAGGCATAAAAAAACGCAAGGATTCATGCTACTGCAAATCTCTGCGTTGGTTATAGTTCAATATTGGATGTTAAATAAGTATTATTCCAGAAATCCCAAAATCACTGGCAGCAACTGCTTTTTACGACTGACTATACCGGTAGCATCCATTGTATGGTCAGCTAATGGCGTATACGGAAGATCTTTCAATAATGCCTGATTCCCCGCTACTACCAACCTGCTGTTGGCCCTGACCACATCGGTTACCATTAGTACCGCAAACTCTAATCCCTTTGATTCACATAACTCTTCCAATGCTTCTGAAATTTCCTTTACCCTGGGACCAAGCTCATTAAGATTTCCCACTTCAATCTGTGCTAAACCAAATTGCTTTTCATTCATATTGTATAGCTTCAGATCGGTGGTTACTATCTTGTCAGGGGACAAAACCGACAGGCTTGAACTTACTGAGAATAAAGCATCTCCAAATTCCTTATGATCCTTATAAGGTAAAATTCCACTTTTTCTTACCAGCTCCATCAAACGTTCCACAATTATATGATCCCTTTTAGTGGTGGTCGGAGATGCAAGAAGCAATGTATCTGAGATCACTCCAGCCAGAAGTAATGCTACAATGGCAGGTGGTGGCATTAATCCCGAAGCTATTATCCTTTCACTAATCAGAGTCGATGTGCTTCCAACACAATCGATATAAAAAGGTATAGGGGTTATTGTGGATTGTGTCCCAACCCTGTGATGATCAATCACCTCTATCAGTTCTGCTTCTTCTAGTGCCCTGATCGACTGTGAAACTTCATTGTGATCCACCAGAATCAGTTGCATTTTTGGCGGTGTCAGCACATCGGGTGATCTGCAAACCCCAAAATATGTCCCATCATCCCTGGTAACAATAAAATCATTACGCTCCTCATTTAAAACCTTCCTTCTGGCATCACTTACCCGCATCGATAAAGGAAATCTCGGAACTTCAGGATCCATGGATTCTCTGCATTTAATAGACAAAAGAGTGGCTACCGATACTTTCTCAAAATCAACCAGGGTTCTGATCTGATTTGAAAGCAGCTTAAAGACACTTCCCCCGGTAACTAATCCCAGCGGAACATTGTCGGAGCCTACAATTGGAACACCTATCGAATACGATGAAATAATGGAAAGTGCTTCATGTAAAGGCCGGTCTGGCAATATTGGCGGAAGAGGTCTTGCTATGCGATTAAACCTGGGAGATGCGTCATTTAATAGCATCGGTGGTTCCAGCCCCAATGTCTGCAATAACCATGAGGTCTGAGCGGTCAATGAACCGGTCCTTACAGCTATGGCATTTTTGCCATCCCGCTCGTGCAACAACCAGGCATATCCCATCGCAGATGCAATGGAATCTATGTCAGGATTCAAATGTCCGGCAATGTAAATTGGATTGAGTTCTAACTGATCCATCAACTCCTCTTTGATATACAGGATTACACTTTGTATTTAAGGTTTGTCGTTTGCGGAAAAACAGATCGTCTGATTTGTTTGCAGAACTTACATATTTCCAATTTCTTCTACTGCTTCACAAAACATTTTCATCTGTTCATCAGTTCCAATGCTCACTCGTAAAAAGTTATTTATTCTGGGAAGATTGAAGTATCGTACCAGTATTCCACGTTCCCTTAGTTTTCCGAATAATTCTTCTGCTGTTACAGCAGGATGACTCATGAATATGAAATTAGCTCTGGATTCCATCACTGTACAATCTGCTGCTCTTAACCTGCTTACAACCCATTCCCGGGTATTTATTACTTTCTTTGTCACTTCCTCAAAATATTGCTTGTCCAAGAAAGCTTCTTTGGCCGCTACCAGCGCCAATCTATCCAGAGTATAGGAGTTAAACGAATTTTTAATCCGGTTAAGCCCCTGCATAATCTCTTCACTTCCCAGCGCGAAACCGATTCTCATTCCAGCCAGAGATCTTGCTTTGGATAGAGTCTGAATTACCAGTAAATTTGGATAATCCCGGATATATTTAGCAACCGATTCACCGCCAAAATCAACATAAGCCTCATCGATTACAACCAGCTTGCCACATTTGCAATTATACTCTGCCATTTTTAGGATCTGCTGATGAGAGAGATACCTGGATGTGGGAGCGTTTGGATTGGGAATAATAATCCCTCCATTCTCAATCAGATACTGCTCCTCGCAAATTGCAAATGACTCATCTAACGGTATTGTCTTATAATTCAGATGAAAGAGATTTGCATAAACCGGATAAAAACTGTAAGTTATATCCGGAAACAGAATCGGATTATCAGCATCGAAAAAAGCTCCGAAAGTAAATCCCAGAATTTCATCAGAGCCATTCCCCACAAAAACCTGCTCTGTATCAATCCCATAATAGCTGGCTATAACTTTACGTAATTCGTCTCCGTTGGGGTCAGGGTAGAGTCGTAAATCTTCATTAGCTGCAGTTTTTATTGTCTCGATGACTCTGGGTGATGGCGGATAGGGATTTTCATTTGTATTTAACTTGATATATCGTTTGTCTTTAGGCTGTTCTCCAGGAACATAAGGCTTCAGATTTTTAATTGTACTATTCCAATATCTGCTCATTTTTTCTCCATAATAAATTCAGATTCTGGGATACAAGATGATCTTTTCTTTCTTGCGCAATGCTTCCATTGCCTTTTGCGCCCCATCTGGTATTATCGGTTCATAAAATTCGGTGGCCATCTGGACCAATGCAGAAACATTATTAAGAGTGATTTTTGCCAGTTCGGGCTTCTGTCTCCATGGTTCTTTCTCATGAATATGCTGATTACCCAGAGAGACCAGCTCTCCAATCAACCTGACAGCATCATGGATTTCGAAACTCTCGTAAGCTTTCTCTATCTGATCCCTGTAACCTCCCACAATTTCATTGAACTCGGCAGAAATACTGGATTTATCGAACAGATCGATCTCTTTTATGTTACCCAGGTGAATGACCCGATTTAAAAGATTACCATAATTATTGGCCAGTTGTGCATTGTAAGCATCCTTAAGGTCTTCCTCCCGATAACTGCAGTCCGAATAAGGTCTCAGTACTCCTAACATATAGAAACGACAAACATCGGATCCGTATTTTTCATATTGCTCCAGCGGAGAAACCACATTTCCCATAGACTTGGACATCTTCTGTCCATCGGGTCCCAGAATAGTGCCATGAACAAGCAACTTTTTGGTAAAGGGCAGGCCAAGCGAAGCCAGCATTCCCTGCCATATTGCTCCCTGAAACCTTAAGTTGTCCGGTCCGCAGATCTGAACTCCAGGCCACCAGTTGTTGAAACGTTCCATATCATTGTCAAAACCCAGGACCCTGATATAATTGGTCAATGCATCAAACCATACGTACATGGTATGTTCCGGATCATCAGGAACCTCTATTCCCCAGGGAAGATTGGTTCTGGAACGGGAAATACTGATATCTTCCATGTTCTTTACAAAATTTGTCAACTCCTGCATCTTTGCTTCAGGTTTCAGAAAATCGGGGTTGTTCTGCAGGTATTCCAGTATGGCTCCGGAATATTTTGATAATCTGAAAAAGTAATTTTCTTCCGATTGACGAACCGGAGCTGCTCCATGGTTGGGACATTTACCATCCACAAGATCCCGCTCCAGAAGAAAAGCCTCGCAACCCACACAGTAATAACCTTCATAGTACTTCTTGTAAATATCACCTTTCTCCAGGCAGCGTTTCCAAACCCGCTGTGCCCCCTGATGGTGATCGGGATCAGAGGTACGATAGAAATAATCATTACTGATGCGAAACTTTTCACAGAACTCCTTCCACTTGGGCACCAGCTCATCCAGATACTGCTTTACACTCTTATCATGCTCTCTGGCAGTAGTAAAAACCTTCAAGCCATGCTCGTCTACGCCAACATTAAAAAAGACCTTCTTTTCACCCAGTTTTTTTCTGAAGTACCGGGCGTATGCATCTGCCTGAAAAAACTCAATTGCATGTCCCACGTGTGGCACAGAATTAGCATAAGGAAGTGTAGTAGTTATGTAAAACATCCTTTATCCGATTCTCCTGATATTTTAATAAGTTCAGTTTCCCATAGATAACCAGTGAAAATACATTTAAATACCAAATCAAAGACCATTTTCTTTCTAACCCATCTGTTCTTAAAAAAATCAACGAAGAGATAATTTCTAGCTTAAAATCCTGTTATTAACTTCTGCCCAGGTAATGATTATTAATTATTTTCCTATGTTTTAATCGAAAAATCTTCAGAATTATTAACTATCAGCCAAAAAGGATGGCCTAAAAATGTCAAAACCAATTTCTCCTCTTCAAGCAGCACGTGCTGCCTATAAACCCAAACTTCCAAAAGTGCTGGCCCAGTTTGGAAGTAATGTCAAAGCGACTATTGGAGGACCTACTCAGTCTGTTGCTGATCAGTTCGAGATCAAGGCTCTTTTTCCTAACACCTATGGGCTGCCTGTAGTTACATTCGAATCAGAATCGGATCAGAAAAAACCTGCCATAAAAGCCGGTGTCATTCTCTCCGGTGGTCAGGCTCCCGGTGGTCACAACGTAATCGCAGGCCTCTATGATGGGCTCAAAAACATGAATTCCGATAACGAACTTTTTGGATTTCTTGGTGGTCCCAGCGGCCTGATAGATAATAAGTATGTAAAATTTGATGACAAAATCATCGATGAATACCGCAATACCGGTGGCTTCGATATCATCGGTTCCGGTCGTACAAAACTGGAAAAGGAAGAGCAGTTTGATAAGGTTATTGCAAACTGCAAATCCCTGGGCATTTCTGCAGTGGTAATTATCGGTGGCGATGACTCCAACACCAATGCCTGTATGCTGGCTGAATATTGTATGAAAAAAAACAGCGGTATTTTAGTGATTGGATGTCCTAAAACAATCGATGGAGATCTCAAAAACGAATGGATCGAGACTTCTTTCGGCTTTGATACCGCTACCAAAGTCTACTCCGAAATCATCGGCAATATCCAGCGTGATGCAAATTCGGCTAAGAAGTATTGGCATTTTATCAAACTGATGGGGCGAAGCGCCTCTCACATTGCTTTGGAATGCGCCCTTAAAACCCATGTCAACTACACCATAATTTCCGAAGAGATAGCCCAAAAACAAACCACTCTGCGGGAAATAGTAAATGACATTGCAACTTTGGTGAAAAAAAGATCCGATGCCGGCAAAGATTTCGGCACTCTTTTGGTTCCCGAAGGTCTTATTGAATTTATCCCTGAAATGAAAAAACTCATCAGTGAGCTTAATGATATTCTGGCTGACAATGCTGCATATTTTGACTCGCTTGGCGATGATGACAAGTTTCAGTTTGTTAACAGCAAACTCTCTTCGGATTCTTCAAAAGCCTTCTCCATTCTTCCTAAGACCATACAAATGCAGCTACTGGCCGATCGTGATCCCCATGGAAATGTTCAGGTATCAAAGATCGAAACCGAAAAACTGCTTATCGATCTGGTTGGAGACCTGCTTCGTGAATGGAAAGCAAAAGGCGAATTCAAAGGGAAATTCTCTACTCAAAACCATTTTCTGGGTTATGAAGGCCGCTGCGCAGCTCCATCCAATTTCGACGCCGATTACTGCTATAGCCTCGGATACACCGCTTCAGCTTTGATTGGCTCAGGAAAAACCGGTTACATCTCTTCTGTGCGCAATCTCACCAAGTCTGCAGACCAGTGGATAGCAGGCGGGATTCCACTTACCATGATGATGAACCTGGAACGACGTCACGGTAAAAATAAACCGGTGATTAAAAAGGCTCTGGTGGAGCTGAACCAGAAACCATTCCAGTACTTCGCAGCTAATCGCGACAATTGGGCTATCAATGATGAATACCTTTATCCTGGTCCCATCCAGTACTTTGGGCCCAGTGAAGTCTGTGATCTGGCCAGCGAAACAATCACACTGGAACACACTGCGATTTAACATAGCAGATATCCCAGGTTTAATTAAAAAATATTTTCTTTATATAGTGTCTGTCCGTAGTTTCCGGACAGACACTACTCACTACACATACTCTTCACCCGGATGAAACCGAATATTTCTTTATGGTATTCAACAATTCTGTAATCTGAAAAGGTTTTGCCAGAAACCCGTCTGCTCCAGCCTCTTTTGCTCTCAACCTGTCACTTTCCTGCGCTGCAGCCGTAACAAATACCACTGGAATCATATTGATTTCATCATTGCTTTTAATTCGTTTGCAAATCTCCCAGCCATCAATGTCGGGAAGCCTGGCATCCAGCAGAATTAAATCCGGTTTTATTTCAAGAACCTTGGCATATCCATCCTCTCCATATTCTGCGGTAGTGACATCTATTCCTCGAAGCCTCAGATTAACCCTGATAAGCTCGGTAAGAAATTCCTCATCTTCAATGACTACTACCTTTACAGCCATGCTTAAATCCTTTATTGGATTTACAGAATTTTTTTTACCGATGATTTCTGTGTTTTGTAAATTTCGACTGTTTTTCTTTGCTAACTTGCTTCTGAACTCTTAATTGAATTTTCCATTTTTTCCGGCATGGTAATATTGGTAATTGAACCCAGCACCTGCTTTACAGAACCATCTTTGTTTCTGGAATAAATCATATCACGACGCAAAACCCATTTCCATTGACCATTGCAACAATCTGCTCTATATAGAATATGACTCAACTCATTGTTTTTTCTCATTTTCAGATTTTTCTGATAATGCAGAAACGAATCGATATCATCAGGATGAACAGATGATATTTCCGGTAATCCTTTATCAAAATAAACCATCGAACCAGCATCGTTTCTTTTTAGGGAACTGCTGATAAAAATAAGTCTTCTTTCTGACAAATCATAGATATAGAGCAAATTTACAGAAACTGTCAGCAGATTCGATATGAAAGCCTTTTGATTGATTAATTGTCTCTGAACATCCAAAAGCTGGCTCATGTTCCGGTATATCCTGCATACTCTCACGCAATTATCAACCGTATAAAAATTATGAAAAATTTTTACCAGTGAAACCTCTTTACTGCATAGATTTATAATTCTTTTTATTTCTGTTTTTTGCTCCTGTTTTTTCGCGGAAAATGATGAAAACTTTTTGACCGATTTTAAAAAATCAAAAACCATGTCGTGAGGGTTTATTTCTTTTTCACTTCTTATGATCTTAGAATCAATCTCCCAGACCGGTCTGTTTAGTGCATCTGAATAGTCTATTCCGGTTAAATGAACCATTTCAGCGTTCCAGCAGACAACTTTTCCCAAATTGTCAACGATCACTATACCATCAACACTTCTTTCTAAAACACATTCGTAATCTTCTTTGAGCTTATTGAAGAATTTTTTATTATGATCCCGCCCCTTCTCTTCGATAACAGAGATTATCTTTATTTTTGATTCGGGACTTTGGCGGCTGTTAAGTCGGATTGTACGACTCTCTCCATTTCTGGTAAAAAAGCTGTTAGTTGACCAACTGCTATCTGCATCTGAGGTTATATGTGTGCTGCTATGCGAATTGATCAAGTATTGACGGTAGGATAGGCTAGAAGACATCAGTTTAAAAAGAGTGCTCCTGGAAACCGGAACATCTGGTGGAATATCGTGAATTTCCCTGAACATTTTATTGGCATAAATAACCTCTGATGTCTCTGGGTCGGTAACCAGCACCCCTAAAGGTAATACTGAAAGTGTTTTTCGTAAAACTTCATAACGCCTTTTTAACTTATCAGAGTTAATAAATAAATCATATTCTTTCAACTTTCTTTCTGTTTCATCATTAAAAATCAGTAATGCATTGGTAGACCCACTGTAATGCACAGGACAGATAAAACCGCTTATCAAGTAGTTTTTTGAAGATATGGATTCTATTTTTCTATCATTGAAATAAACTGGTTCCTTTATAGATCTGATACTTTTTACAAGCCCTGACAATTGCTTGTCTGATTCATCGGTGGATCTTACAAATTCGTTCAGATTCTTCTTAAGAACCTCTGCTTCACTGTTCTCCAGTATCTTTTCTGCTGCTTTGTTAGCGAAGGTAATTCCACCGTTCTTGTCCAATCCAATTACCACTGATGGAATATTTTCCAGAATAATTTCCAGATCTGAAACTCTTTTTGACATAACAATAAATTGTGTTGCTCTTCTTTTTATTAAGCTTCTGACCGTAACCGATAATAAGCAGATAAGAATTATCAAAAAAAACTCTACAAGTAGAAAACAAAGCAGCCTTGAATGATAGAAAAAAAGACACGCAACTCCATTCAGAACTGCTCCTGTCGCGAACAGAAGCAATCTTTCCCAGAAAAAACGGCTATCGGTCAGAGTCGAATGTTTTTTCATTTCCGTTATACTTTTTGGATATTTCAGGAAAACTGATATGGTCGGGGTCCAATTGGGAAAAAGGCAATTATGGGACCAACTCTTGGCTGGTTTAGAATTATCGGGGAATGGAACAACCAGTGAAGGTTAAATCGATGATTTTCTCATTTTTGACCTTTAAGGGGAAATTTTTAGTCTGGCAACCCGGATTCACTTTCTGGCACCTTAGATTGAGTCTTATTTGCCTAAAAAGATGGCTCATTTGGCTAAAAGGATGACTCATTTGCTTAAAAAGATGAAAATGTAGCTGAGACCGGAGGGGTGAAAACGGAAGTTCTAATAAGAAGAAATAAGCTGGCCATATTATTATGTAGTCGACTTTTAAAAGACTAAAAGATTGGTTCCCAAAGCAGGGATTCACAGTACCTAAAACCTCTTTCTGGAGCTTATTTGTAATTGTCTTCAAGGTATATCTTAATGAAAATATTCATCGCTTTAATAAATCTCTCGTTTATCATAATATCCTGATTTTGATTCTGTTGCGAAAGATCTCTCTGCCAGATTCTGCACTGATACAGAAGCTCTTTTAGCACTGTATGCAGTTTGGTCCTGCTCTGGGCATCGGTTTTCCAGTGATTAATCCGGGCTTCCAATTTTGGCAAATCAACTGCAATACCATAAATGGAATCCGGGCAGTGTTTAGCCGGAATCAGACTGACTGTGTTATTTGATGCACAACTGATCAGAAAATTAAATCCCTTCAAAAATCTTAAAAGATAAGAATCCAGACCCTGACACCTATCCCATTTTCCTTTTTCCAGAGATTCATCAAATGCTTCCAGCACCTTTACAAGCGTCCTGCAAACCTTACTTATCTGCTGAGCCTCAAACTGAGAGAGTAAATAAGCACTTTCCGCAGGCTCCCTGAAAACCATCTTTTTTGCTCCGTGTTTCGAGTCCTTTGCACTATAATCCTCCATGGTGGTAATAATCACCTGATCCCTGGAATCCTCGAAAAACAGAATCACTTTATTGCACATCCCACTATTTTCATCCATAAAACCCTGAATGTTAATAGAGACCGGTATGCATTTTTTCAAATAGCCTTCGGTTTTTAAGGTCTGAGTAACTGCCCGGGAACCTTTTTGAGCAGCACTGGATATTGTTATCAGGCATGCAATTATCATAAACAGAAAAACTGGTCTCAAATTACCTCCACATATACTAAACCGAAGAACCCAAAATTGTATCTTTTTAAAGATAATTTATTCACCATTCTAACCGCAGTTTTAACCTCCCAGCTACCGCAACAATTTACTCCTGCTACTCTGCAAAGTTAACTGACAGATAGACAGCAAAGACTATTCCCTTATCAAAGAGAGGACTTTTGCAGGTCATTTCAGGTTGTGAGGCGGGCCAAGATATTCTGAAGAATAGAGGTTAAAGGAATTCAGGCATGAACTCGTTTCCTGAAAACCTGGAAACGAGCTCAAAACTTTCAGATTCAGACTGTAGCTTTCTGATACTCTGGAAACTTTGGTTTCGTTTTATCGGTTTTAGATGGTGTAATCTTTTTCCTGGATTTAATTGCCACCACTATTAAAGCCAGTGTGAGAGCAATCATCAGAATGTCCACTGTCATAAGTAACCAGTTATTGTTGGCAAGATACTTCTTGAGCAGAAAAGCCATTGAGAATAGTGTGGTAACAATCATAAAGAATGCCGGAGCCAGAATAAAACCGTTTTTCTTACGATTGGTGGCAAGCCATGCAGCAAGGGTAACCAGCGTTAGAGCTGCCAGAAGCTGATTGGCAGTACCAAATATGGGCCATATAACCGTAAAGGCATTGGTGAATGCAAAGAAAAGCATAAGGCCTACAGATAGCAGTGAATTGAAAAGATAGGATCTTATCCATTTGGGAGGATTTTTAAAAATGATAGACCAGAGTTCCTCAAAAAGATAACGGTTTATTCTCACTGCCGTGTCCAGTGTTGTTGCCACAAAACCCTCTACCATTAAAATGCCGAACACTGTTCCGTAAACCATCGGAACGTGTAGACCTTTGTACAGAAGACCGCTGAAGGCAAGACTGAAAGCGAGTATGGGATTGGAATTACCCTGCGCGGGAAATACTATACCTATATAATCGCTGAAAGGTATACCTGAGCTCAAAGCTATAATAACTCCCACAGCAAGTAACGATTCCAGAAGCATACCTCCAAAACCTATGGAACGGGCTGATTTTTCATTTTTCACCTGTTTGGATACTGTACCTCCTGCTACCAGGGCATGAAAACCAGATATGGCACCGCAGGCTACAGTTATAAAGAGGAAAGGCCATATTAAACCTATCTTCGCTGAACCTTCGGCGATATTCATAACCGGTGCATTCACCTCAACACCCGACAGGCCTGCTCCAATCGATCCACAAATCAAAAACAGTATCCCTCCATAGAGAATAAACACGTTGATAAAATCTCTTGGCTGAAGCAATAACCATACTGGAACACCGGATGCAAACAGAGTATAAATTCCCAGTGCGATCATCCACACTTTTACATCAAGGCTTATAGGAACTTTTAATCCCACCAAAATTGATAAAAAACAAATTAAAATGGCCAAGGGATAAATCAATTTCATAGAGGTGTTTTTCTTGTAACAAAGAAAACCCATCAGCGGGGCAAACAGGGTGATAAAAATCACCGAAGTCGATGCTATTCCGCCGATTTTCCCATTACTTATTCCATTCTTTATAACAGTATGAAGGATTTTCTGATCGGCAGGAAGACGAAGTTGCTCAAGAGGAACCAGTGATGTTAGAGAAGTTGCCGATGCTACCAGAAATGAAGAAGTCACCAGAATCACCATCAATATGGTAAAAGCAATCATCAGTGCAAACCCGGAATCTCCCAGAGTTTTACGCGCAATCTCAGCGATTGACCTTCCTTTTTCTCTTATCGATACAAAAAGAGCGGTGTAATCGTGCACAGCCCCGAAAAATATCCCTCCAATAATAACCCAGGCCCATACAGGAGCCACCCCATACATTATCGCCAGAGTAGGTCCCAAAATCGGGCCCGCCCCTGCAATGGAAGCAAAATGGTGTGCAAAAACGACCCCACCCCTGGTAGGCACATAATCCAATCCATCATTATACTGAACCGAAGGAGTCACTCTTTTTGGATCTTCTCCCAGAATTCTGGATATATAACGAGAATAGAACCTATATCCCAGGAATAAAAACACTGTGCTGAGGACCAAAATCCATAAGACGTTCATCAAAACACCTCCGGTTAATTTAGATATGAAACTGCCACAAAGAATTGGCACGAGCAGAGGGTTTAAACGCAAAAATTGCGTTGTTGCGGACTGCTATCTTTAACAATGAAAAAAATAAATCAGGCCATTTTCTGAATTCAGCGGATTTTTTCCCTCAACACCGTAAAAACCCTCTCCAGATCATTATAACGGGCCTCGGCTATTTCATCCAATGGGGTAGGCATATCATTAACTATTACCAGAGAACCATGCTCTCTGGTGTATAAAGGCAAAGATGCTGCAGGTTGTACTACAAGGCTGGAACCCAGTACCAGAATCAGATCAGCTTTGGATGCCTCCTGTACAGCTTTATTCAGCTTTTCGGCATCAAGCATCTCACCGAAAAAAATTATATCCGGCTTAATAACTCCCTGGCACCTGTCACATTTTTGAATCTCTCCGGACTGTACTATATCGCAAATATGATCGTAGCTGAAAACTTTATCACAACTCATGCACCGATGAACCATAGGGGAACCATGCAGCTCGATTACATTCTTTGATCCTGCTTTGCTATGAAGCATATCGATATTCTGAGTGATTACCGCTTTTATGATGCCCATCGATTCCAGTCGCGCAAGCTCCAAATGAACAATGCTGGGTTGCTTGGTATGCAGATTATAAATGAAATCTCTGCTGGCTTTATAATAAAGAGAAGGGTCCTGTCTGAAATAATCGAGATCAAAGATCAGATCCGGATCATAATCTTCATTCAACCCGGAATTATATATCCCATCTTTACCCCTGAAATCCCGGATCCCCGACAGAGTCGAAATCCCTGCACCGGTTAAAGCAACACAATATCTGCTTTCTTTAAGGAACCTGGTTATCAATTCCATTTATTGTTTTTTTCTCTGTTACTTCGTAATTCGTTATTCAATATTCGTATTCTGATTTTTTCTCTGTTTACTTCGAAATTCGAAATTCGTTATTCGATATTTTATTATTTCCCCCCCCTCCTTCGAACACCGCAATATCTATACCTTAATCAGGCCTGAATTTAGCCCCAAAGAAATAAAAACCTGCTTATCTCCAATTCATTTGATCTTTTACAACAAGTTAAAATAGTTCCCTTGCCATTGTATCCGCAAAAAGCAGTCCTGATGGAGTTACCAGGTATCTGGAATTTCTGTATTGAAGCCATCCCTTGGAGATAAATGCCTCTATTTTTTTCATATCCACAAGGGCACTGAATTCTTTACCGGTCCTCTTTTCAAAGACTTCGGTATCTATGCCATCGCTTCGGCGCAATCCAAGAAAAAGCATCTCTTTGGCCAGGGTTTCTGTATCAATAAATTCAGAAAAGCTTCTGGGCAGTTTGTTTCCGGAAATTTTTTCAAGGTATACCCCAAAATCTGAAACATTAGCCCATCTGTAGGGATGCAGATAAGAGTGGGCAGCACAGCCCAAACCTATGTAATTTCGGTGATCCCAATAGGTTTCATTGTGAAGACTGCGATGATTCTTCCTGGCGAAATTGGAAATTTCATACTGCTCAAAGCCTTCCTGCAGAAGATAGTCTATGACCACAGTAGTCATTTCATAAACGGAATCCTCATCGGGAAAGGGAAATATCCTGCGATGCCGTCCAAATGCTGTGCTCTCTGCGATGGTCAGTTCATAGGCACTGCAGTGATTTACATATTCAGAAGCGGTGAGATTTTGAAGAGTCATTGATAGAGAATCGATCGATTGTCCGGGAAGACCGTAGATCAGGTCAACGCCAACGGAGCGGAAATTTTTGAGGTATTGCTGGTGCAGTACATTTAGAGCAGTTTGAACATTATGTACCCTTCCTGCTGCCCTTAATTCTTTGTCGCAAAGCGATTGAATCCCGAATGTAACCCGGTTCACTCCTAACTGTAAAAGGAGAGACGCCAGTTCTGCACTGAAAGAATCAGGATTACATTCAACAGAAAACTCGATCAGAGAATCCCGATTAAATCGGGAAAGCAGTGATCTGCCTATTTTCTGCCATTGCTTTAAGGGAAGCAGTGATGGAGTCCCTCCACCAAAATAGATAGTTACTATTTGAGGTTCGGTTAGCTGTTTCTCTCTGCAAACAAGATCCCATTCCACTGCCAATGCATCGATATAAAGCTCTGCCAGAGAGCTGTCATACTTTGTGGAATAAAAATCGCAGTATCTGCATTTTGAAACACAAAAGGGAATATGAATGTAAATTGATAACTGTGAGGCAGATTTCATGTACGTACCGAATATTCCAGAATGTTAAAGAGGAGGAACTCTCAGATGCGACCATTACATTCAAGCAGTAATAAAAAATACGGTTTAAGCTTTCAAATATTACAAACTGCAAGTTTCAGGGATTATTTTTCCAGCTCTTCACGATCTTAACCACATTGCGTATCTTGTGAGGGTTTTTAACCCCGGGCATAATTTCCACACCGCTGTTGATATCGACTGCAAACGGATCAACCATCCGTAGCGCATCTTCCAGATTCGCAGGGCCCAGGCCACCCGCAAGTATTATGTTGTTAAACATCGAACAGGCTTTTCTGGCAATATTCCAGTCGAAAGTGACTCCGGAGCCACCATGCATCCCTGGTGACCAGGTATCAAGAAGAATTCCCTGTGTGTTATACTCTTTCAGTTTTGAAATGTCGGAATCCGGACGGATAGAAAAAGATTTTATTACCGGCAAGGGAATTGTGTCGCAGAACTGGGGTGTCTCATTGCCATGAAGCTGAACTGTGTCGATTCCACATTGCGAGGCGATCTGCATTATTGTTTCTCTTGTTTCATTAACAAAGACACCTACTCTGTTAATCATGGGAGGTAATTGCATGATAATATCTCTGGCATGTTCAGGCAGAATAAATCTGGGGCTTTTGGGGTGGAAAATGAAACCCAGGGCATCAACTCCCAGATTTGCAGCTACTTTGGCATCCTCCAGTCTGGTAATTCCACAGATCTTTATTCTGGTACTCATACCTTTGATCCCTCGGAACATCTCAGTTCCATTATAAGACTGGAGGGATCATCAAGTTTCACCAGCGATTCACCAACCAGCAATGCTTTTACTCCTGCATCTTTGAGAATTCTGGCCTGTGAACCATCACCGATTCCGCTTTCTGAGACAGTAACTATTTCAGGTGGAATGTACTTGACCAGTTCAAGAGTAACCGAAAAATCGGTTTTGAATGTTTTAAGATTACGGTTGTTGATACCGATGATCCGGGGCTCCAGTTTCATTACTCTGTCCAGTTCTTCGGCAGAGTGAATTTCGATCAAAGGCTCGATATTTAAAGATAAAGCCGCCTGATACAGATCTTTCATCTGGTAATCATCCATTGCAGCAGCAATCAGAAGCATGGCATCGGCTCCCATGGATGCGGTCTGTTCCACCTGTAAGATATCTATAATGAAATCTTTACGCAAGACCGGAATAGATACTGCATTTCTGACCTTTATCAGGTAATCTGTGCATCCGAAGAAAAACTTTTCATCTGTAAGCACAGAGATGGCTGCAGCTCCGCCATTCTGATATGAAGTGGCTATTTGCACCGGGTCAAAATTCTGGCAGATGATCCCTTTGGAAGGAGATCCCTTTTTGACTTCCGCAATGATGGACAAGGCTCCTGGAACCGAAAGCGCTTCTGCAAAGGATCGGTGCTTACTGCAGGAAGGTTCAAGCGCATGTTTCTGTTTTCTTAACATTCCCACTTCATTGCGCTTATGCTCTATAATAGTGTCTAGAATTGTAGGCATGGCATTTCCTTCACTTGCTTAAGGCTAGTAAGTGGCGGCAAAGGTTGTTACTCCGGCGATATCTAAAAAATTACTCAATATTATTCTGCCACCTTCAGTCAATATGGATTCAGGATGAAACTGAACTCCAAAAATCGGGTATTCTTTATGGCTTACCCCCATGATAATTCCATCATCGGTTTCTGCAGTAATCTCCAGACAATCCGGTAAGGAAGATCTCTCAATAATGAGACTGTGATAGCGGGTTGCAGTGAAAGGAATGGGAAGTCCCTTGAATACACCCTGCTGTTTGTGATAGATCTGAGAGACTTTTCCATGCATGAGATAAGGTGCACGGATTACATTACCATTGAATGCAAACCCAATGGACTGATGTCCCAGACACACACCAAGAACAGGGATTTTTGGACCCAGTTCCTTTATCACATCCACTGAAATGCCTGCTTCTATAGGGGTACAGGGGCCTGGAGAGATAAGTATTGCCAAAGGATCAGCTTCTCTTATCTGTTCTACAGTGATTTTATCATTTCGATATACCTCAATTTTCTCACAGCAGATCTCTCCCAGATACTGCACCAGGTTAAAAGTAAATGAATCGTAGTTATCAATTACCAGAATCATACAACCTCCGCAACAAGTTCATTACCTGCAATAATCGCCGCATTCTTTATGGCATTAAAGGGTGCTGTGGCTTTCTGTACTGTTTCATTATACTCGTGTGAAGGAACAGAATCGGCCACGATTCCGGCTCCGGCCTGGATTATTGCTTTTCCCTCATGGTAGACGATGGTGCGGATAACGATACAAGTATCCATATTTCCGCTGAAATCGATATAACCCAGAGCTCCCCCGTAAAGACCCCGTTTTACCGGTTCCAGTTCATCGATAATCTCCATTGCTCTTATTTTTGGAGCTCCTGAGAGAGTTCCTGCAGGAAAACAGGAGTAAAGAGCATCGAATACATCCAGATCGGGTCTCAGTTTACCCTGTACGTTACTTACCAGATGTATAACATGGGAATATTTTTCTATATGCATCATATCTGAAACATGCACCGACCCATATTCGCAGACTCTTCCTACATCGTTTCTTCCCAGATCGACCAGCATTACATGCTCGGCAATCTCCTTTGGATCTGCCTTCAGTTCTTTTATCAGAAGTTCATCTTCCTCATAACTCTCACCTCTTCTGCGGGTTCCAGCTATAGGCCTAACCTCTACAATGCCGTTTTCAATCCGGGTAAGCATTTCCGGTGAAGCTCCGATAACGTAGTTTTGCCCAAGAGATAAAAAGAACATATAAGGAGAAGGGTTGACTACCCTTAAAATTCTGTATAAATCAAAAGGATCTGCATCAACTGCAATAGAGAAACGCTGTGAAAGGACAACCTGGAATATATCGCCGGCTTTAATGTACTCTTTACACCGCTCGACCGCTTTCTCAAATTCCTCTTTTTTAAAGTTGGAAACAGCTTCTTTGTAAGAACGGACAGAAACCTCGGGTGAAAAGAGTGTACTTTTCATACGGTTATTCATCTGTTCAATAGAATTCAAAGCATCATTGTAGGCTTTTTCAATATCGGTATCCTTCTCCAGCATTATGTTACTGATAAGAACGAGCCTGTGCTCTCTGTTATCAAAAGCGATCAGATCTTTGTAAAAAGCAAAGAAGATATCATCCAGGGGATCATCTTTGGGGTTTTTATCCGGAATGCTCTCCCATAATCTAATGGAATCATAGGAAAAATAGCCTACCGCACCTCCACTTAATCTGGGTACCCCGGGGATTGGGGCATGTTTAAATCGGGAAAACAACGATCTAAGGGCATCCACCGGTTTATCCGAACCATTTTGTGGATTAGGGCCATTTATTTCCCAGATTTTGCGGTTGGCCCTGAATGTCATAAAAGGATCTCCACCTAAGAAAGAATACCTGGCCACAGAATCACCGCCGGTAACACTCTCCAGAAGAAAACTGTATTTGCAGTCCTTGAAAAGCTTCATCCAAACCGATACCGGAGTTTCTGTGTCCGCCAAAACCGTTTTAAAAACTGGTATTACATTAAAATTGGAAGCCAACCGTTTTACTTCATCTAATGATGGGGTAATCACAATCGTTTTTCCTGGTTAAAGGGTAATTAATGGAGAAACATAGTCAGCGGATTAAAAATTTTACCTTATTTTTAATTCGACGGCCATATTTTCTGCTTTTTATATATGGTTCTCAATATAACTGCTAAAATTGGAAGCAGATAGCATAAATTAAGGATTTAAATATAATAAAAGCGGAAATCAGTGATATTTCTAGATTTAGATATCATGGCTGACAGCCAATTAAGTCTTTTAATACCTGATTGAAGACGATTGTTACAGTCGTTCTTTAAATGTATGATATCCGGTGCAAAGCATCGTTTATATTATATCTATTTGTTTGAAGTGACTCGCATAAAGCTCTATAACAGGCCAAGATGGCGAGGTATTGCTTTCAAGCAATGCAGTTTTAATTTTCATACTAAAAACATTTCAAATTAATCTCATTGGCACTTACCAGGCAATACGAAGAATCAGACTGGTAATTAAATATCTGGCATGATTTATTTTAGGTACAGCTTCAATAGTTTCCGAATAATACGGGGATAATTCAACAGATTTCACAGTACCCTTCAATTGCTTGCAAGGAAGAGAAAAATGACATACTTTAACTCAAGAAATCGTATTGCCAGATATTTCTTTCTTACCACATTTTTATTTCTTACTGGCTGTAATGAATACTATTTACAGAATGCATCAGTTTTTACGAACCGAAAAGTTCCTACAATAACTACGAGTCAAAAATACAATGGATGGATGGATATAGAAGTCTCTGGAGCTTATTCCAGAAAAAAAACAGCATCAATTACCCAGGGGAAGCATACTGAATTTGTATCTGCTGATGGGAAATTCGATTATGATTGTGCATCAGACCCTGACTGTAATGATACACTTGTGAATAACATTCCTTTTCCTGGCGATAATGTTAAAATAAATACAACTCAATGGAAGGCGAATTTTCAACTTTCATTAATTCCGCTTTACATACAAAGACCTTTAAAAACTTTTAAGATCAGGTTGTTGGCAGAAGCACAATATGGGAGAGGCAACAGTGTAGATTATTGGGATTTCAAGTTTGGGCCTACTTTCAGTATAATCAGAGATGATTTTGCAATTCATCCAAAAATCATAGTTGGTTACTCGAAAGCGGATGTGACATACTATGGCTTAATCAAAACTAAACATGAACATTGGTTTTTGTTTACTGATAGTACTTATGATACTTATACCTGGGAACCCGAATCAGGATCTGTAAGTTCTTACAGAATTTTTTATGAAGGTGGCGCTACTATTGAATGGCCTATAAACAAGACATTTTCTTTTTTAACCGATATTAATATTACCTACCAATCCTTTTTTAAGTATGGTGGAGATTACATAAATGTTTTATATCCGGAATTTTCACCTGCGATCAAATTGAGCGCTTCAAACAATCTCACCATTATCACAGGTTTTTCTTTACCGTATAATCCCGATATGAAAGTTCAGTTGCCTTTACAATTCTTCACTAAAATGCATTTCTCTGTTGGTCCTTACCTGGATATAAGAAAAATAGAAAATGAGAATCGTCTATAAGAGGAGTAGCTGCCACCTTATTCATCCATGACCTGTTTCTGTGGCTTAACAGGTGTATTGAGGATGAAGAGGGGGGCGGGCCTTACGGCTATGAAGGGCTTAACTGTGATTAGAATGATATTCATTTAAATAACCTTCAATCACATTTATTCAGATTATATAAATCATTTATATAAATCAAACTAATCACAGTTTTTCTTTGGCACAAAAGCTGCTATATCAGTTTCGTCTTTCATTTAAGCAAAAGAAAAAATTCTGTATAGGAGCTCCCAAAAAATGCCTACTGCGGCAGTTTTAATCTCCAGACAACCAATGCAGCCAAATGCAAGTACATCCTGGGTAAGGGCTACTCAGCAAGCGGTACGATGGCTTGGTGAAAGAGGTTATACAGTTCTGACTTCTGAAGGGATACAGACCTTTGAGATGGTTTTATACTGGTGCATAAAATATCGGGTAAATCAGATTATAGTGATTTGTGCACCGGATATGCATCATTTCATACTCCGGTATTTATGGATCAAAAGCCAGTTTGATTGTTACATTTGTAATTCAATCTTTATACCTCTTATAAATGAATCAAGAAAGAAATTACTATCGTTACGGGATCGCTTTATTGTGGAGAATGCAGATCTTCTGCTCCCTGTTTCCATAAGAAGCGGTGGTGAAATGGCAAAGCTTCTGGAGTCCTGTAAAGGTAAAAATCCGATTGTTGACAGGAGGTTTCAGATACCATATGAGCATCGTTCATCGCAGCTAAAGTATGTAATCAGGAGAGAGGGGATCAGTGAATCTGTTAAATCAATAAAAGGGGAGTATGTTATTCACTGGACCCGTTCCAGCTCCTATGCCTGGCCCACAGAGCGTTTGCAGAGTTATTATGCTGCGGTTAGTGTCTGTAATGTATATCCCCGAAACGCTTTTCTTACTTTGCAAAATATTATCAGCACCAAAACAATAAAGGCTTCTTCAAGACACATGGCTCACAATGTGAAAGTGGTGTCATTTACCGGTCATTCACCTCTGGAATTTTCCTCATTGATGAGGTGGAGGTTGCGGTATAATGAGATGTCATTTGAACCATACGGCATCGGGATCGAAAAAAGTGTAGCTTTTAAATACGGAATCCGACCGGTGAAATATCAGAAAAATTACCGGAAGGGCACTGATGGTGAAAGATGGTTGAAACAAACGTATGGAAAATCAACCTGGTGGCCTGATGAAGATGAATATCGGTATCCAGGCGACCTGGATCTTTCTCTGTTTTCTTCCGGGCAGCTCATCTGTTTTTGTTTAGCTGAAAAGGAGGCAAGGCTTATTGAACGGAAGTTTGGAATCAGAGCGGTAGCGTTTTATGAGGGAGAAAGAAGCTAAGAGAGGGCTGATGAGGAAAGCATCTGGCATTTTTATTGCATGCTACTGGTAAAAAACAGGTTTTATCTTGTTTTTTATCTATTGAATTGTTAAAATGTCAAAAAAATGAGCTTGCGTTCAGATTCTTCCCACTAAACTTATAGAGATGTTTAGTAGGGACCTCTTTTAAGGAGGGTAATTATGCTGGATTTCTCATCAAAATACCTTTTTCTTTCCATGATGACTCTTGTTTTGGCTTTACCTCTTTATTACAGGTTAATTCCGCCAAATTACCTGGTAGGATTCAAAGAAAAGAGAATTCTTGATAACAGAGCTGCATGGTACGATATAAATAAGTTCTTTGGTCTGCAAATAATGAAAGGCAGTTTACTTCTTGCAGTACTCAGTTTGATCACCTCGGTGTTGGCTATTGCTTTGTTAAACAGGGAATCTACAATTCTTGGGGTGTTGATTCTGATCTCATTGTTTTCTGTATATACGACTAAAAAACATGCAGACCGTTATCTCTCAATTTCTGAATAAGTGCTTTTCATAAACAGGGCTCTTGTAGTTACTTCCCTGTGGAATCGTAACAGCTTTCCTGATTTTAAGATTTCTCCTGGTTTTTGCACTAAGGTTTTTGTTCAAATTTATAGGCTTAAACTATTCAAATTCAGAGATTTAATAATGAATTACTTTACTCTTTTTGTGATTCTTTTTTTTGCATTAATCTCAACCGAATCAGCGGAATGCATTGGTGGCCGGATGAAAGGTAGTCTTTTCAAAGGAGATTACATTGTTACTGAAACGATTCTGGTGATGGAAAACGAGAAATTGACTATTTGGCCAGGATGCAGATTATACTTTGAACAGTTTTGCGGGCTCAGGGTTTCGGGTGAGCTTTCATGTATAGGCAATTTGTCTGAACCGATTCTTTTAACCTCGATCAAGGCAATGGAAAAAACAGAAGAGCACACCAGTGCTGAAGCATTCGACTGGAATGGTCTGGAAATTACCAGCGAGGCCAAATCAGCAGAGTTTGCCTACACTAGAATCAGTCACTGCACATTTGGTATTCAGGTAAAATCCAAAAATTCAATAATCAATTTGAGCAATGTCATCTTTGATGATATTGGGTATTCCAGCCTCTGCCGGGAGACAAAACTTATTGATGTTAAACCAAATATTCCATTTAGCATAACCTGGAAACCATATAATAGTGATCTGAGTGATCATAGGTTTGAAGGTAAAGAACATGATGGTATTAGTCCTGAAAAAAGAAGAAAAAAAGCAGTATTTCGTACTGGTTGCGGAGCTGTTGGCTTATGCGGAGGTTTGCTTCTTGTGATAAGTTCGGTTATGGTCAACAGAACCACAGATCTTTACAATGCCCAAAGAGACCCTTCTGGAGCCGATTATTGCCGCAAATTGTTCTATAAAAGCAGAGTGCTTCAGTATACAGGTGGTGCTGTGCTGGCTACAGGGATAACAGGTGCAGGGATCTCATTTTTATTCTGAATCGATTTGAAAGAACAAAAACTATGGAAAAAATCTTCAAAGACTTTTCAGAATTCTTTCTGATAACCGGCATTCTTTTAATCTCCTGTTCGGATCTTCCATATTCTCCTTTCGACAGAGCATATAACGGGGATTACAGTTTCGGCCTTCAAATCAATAAAGATACTCTTTATCCATTTACCCCTTATGTTTTCCATTTTACCTCGGGTACCGATTCCTACGTCGATTTCGGCTTTTATACTGATCCGCCCGGAGTAGTGGACCCTTTGTTTTTCCAAAGTAGAAAATCTAATGATTCTTTGGGGTTTTATTTCACCAGGCCATTTTCAGGTAATATTCTGATTACCGGTTTACGTAAAAATGAGTATTGCGATACTTTTCGAATAGTTCTTTCAGCCAGTGAACCTGTCAGAATTGAATACATCAGGGTAGTTTTCAGCCCAGATACCTTAAAATCTTTTTTATTATCAGAAGATCGATTTTCTTCAGAACAGATTAAAAATGTCATCTGGTTTCTGGATACAATTGCTATTGATACCCTTTCTATCAAAGATACATGTGCTATTCCAGTTTATTCTTCTGAGGATTTAATAATTTCGGCCAGCTTATCCGATTGGCAGGGCTATTGGTTTTCCACTCCACCCTGTACAGTTTTTAGCCGACAATTCCAGATGAAGATGAGGGTTGCCGGACCGCTTCATCCGTTAACTATTGGGGATACTGTTATTTTGTCACTGGCCTTCGATTCGTGCCAGGGGGATTCCGGAACTTTAAAAATAGAAAGTCGTACTGATACTGCAGTTATACCCTCAATTTATCTGATTACCCATAATGATTTGTTCAACGTAAACATCGGTTTAGCTGACAGCCCAGGGATCTTTCCGGTAAAAATATTGTATACAAATTCGGAAGGGATTACTTATGAACATAACCATTATTTGACCATTGAGCCGGACTTCCGAAAAACGATTATCTCTGGAGTAACAACGGTTCCCTCAGTAATTTACGACAGACAACAAGTTACCCTTTCGGTTCATGCGGGATTAACTGCCTGGGGAAGTACCTGTAAAAATTTTTACTGGAGTTTTGATGGAGGCTTTCAGTGGGATACAGTCAGAGGAACACCTGAGATAACCTCTTCTTTTACGGGAGATAGTCTTCATTTGTGGGTCTGCTGCTCAGACACAGTTGGCTTTTTCAGTAATGTTTACAAGAACAGTTTTCCAATAGAGCAGGGTTTGCCTGTGATATATGATGTAGTTACAACTGATCAGAAAATTTATACCGGGAAACCATTCATGGTCAGAATAAGGGCTGAGGATAATCCAGGCGGAATGATCGATTCCTTCAAAATCAAACTGAATAATCCGGTTGGTGATTCGATAGTTTTTATTTCTGATCAGAGTAATCTGATAATTACCACAGATTCGTGCTTTTACGGGAATATCACTTTGCATGCGCAAGTAAAAGACAGTTCGGGCCATTGGTCAGAACCATTTATCATGCAAGATACTCTGGAAATAAGCAGAGGATTTCCCAGTATTGTTTCGTTAAAGTTTCTGGATACAGTACGGATCGCTCAACCTGCAATGCTGTTGTTAGAAGCAATCGATTATGATGGAACATTGAACATGGTGACAATCGGTTGGGATGAATCTTTTACTTATACCATAAGCTGCAGTGAAAGCAGCTTCTCGGAAGTATTCAGGTATACCTTTTTTACATCACCTAATGAGTACAGAATGGTGAAGGTCAATATTACAGATAACAATGGCTTGCAGACTGGCGATTCGATCATGGTTTTCATTCATGATTCAAACCTGATAACTGAGTAAATTATTATTGATTAAAGTTGGTGATACTACTCAGGTATTGAAACGTTAACCAGATAAGCCCATAAGCAGTTATAACATTTCCGGTTCTTTGTTTAGATATTCTATTCAGATTACTTCTGATTAGATATTGTTTTGATATTAATTCCTATTTTCCCATATTCGATATTATAAGCGTTTTTGCCATCAGATACCTGAGTAGTTACAAGTTGGTTTAAAAAGTGGACCTACTATTGCGGAAGAGAGAGTTGTTCAATAAAAGAATCTACCCATTTTAACTCGGCCTCCAGAAGAAAGATGGGTCTGGATGCGATCGCCAGTCTGTGAAAGGGACATTTTGAAAGTTGCAGGAATTTTAGCAGATCTTTATAACCATCGATTTTTTCTTTTAATTGAGTTCTGTACAAGCAGAGAGCATCCTTTACTTTTTTGGGGGGTAGCAGGTTACAATTATAGGTTCCAATATCGATCTGCCATCTTAAATGTTCAACATTGCTAAGAATTTTTTCAATTTTTCTTGTAAAAATGTTTTTCCCATTTTCACTTAAAGAGTAGGTCGCTTTAAGGAAATTATTATCGTTGCTTCTGTTGCTTTGAAAAACCAGACCCTGCTTTTCCAGTTTTACCAACAGTTCGGGAATTGAAGATGTGGAAATTTCGGTCCAGAAATTCATGTCCCTGTATTGAATTTCCTGTTGTAACTGGTGGGGGGTCATGGGACCTTCGGAAAGTAAGCCTAGAAGTACAGTTTCTGTATTTGTCAGTTCCAAAGAGAGCTCCGGATGAAAAATCTTTTTCTGCTGCAATAGTTATAATATAACCAAAAACCAATCATTTGTATTGAGAAAATATGGCCAGACATTTCTTGACCCGTTTGTTAGATAATGCACAACCATTTTTTTAAAAGTATAGCGACTGATCCAGGCAGGATTATTTTCAGGGTATTCGGAAAGGTTTTTGTTATGAAGATTTAGGGTGTGGGAATCAGGACACGATAAAAATCGTATCCTGAAAGAGAATTATCAGTAAATATCGGTTAAGACCTGGAAGAAAGCCTGAGGATGATCACAGCACGGACATGTCTTAGGTGCATCTGTACCTTGATGAACATAACCACACTCACGGCAAATCCAGGTTACAGGCTGTGCTTTCTTGAAAACTTCGGTTTTTTCCAGGTTTTCAAGAAGCATTCTGTAGCGCTGCTCATGGTGAGCTTCAGCCTTGGAAACCAGATTGAATTGTGCAGCAACCTGAGGGAAACCCTCCTCTTTTGCTATACGTGCAAACTCTGGATAAAGTACTGTGTACTCTTCATGCTCGCCGGCTGCTGCAGCTTTCAGATTTTCTATAGTGGTGTCGATTTTTCCAGCAGGATAAGCCGCAGTTATTTCTACCATTCCGCCTTCCAGGAAACGGAAAAATCGTTTTGCATGCTGTTTTTCCTGATCTGCAGTTTCCTGAAAAATTGCAGCGATCTGTTCGTATCCCTCTTTTTTTGCTACTGATGCAGCATAGGTGTAACGGTTTCGAGCCTGTGATTCACCAGCGAAAGCTTTTAAGAGGTTTTGTTCTGTTTTAGTTCCTTTAATACTTCCCATATATTTGCCTCCTTTAAAAGGGTATAGGAAAAAGTTTTGTTATAAATGCAGCTTATAATCTTAAAAGTGATTGTAGCCTTTATTTCGCTTCGGTTTTTGATTTATTGTGAATCTCACAATATCTTTTATGTCTCTTTAAAAAGCACTTCTTTTTTATAAGAAATTCTCAGTTTGTCTGGGTACTTCTTCTTTGGTCCGTTTTTTGCGGCCATCAAACAGCAGTAAATCATTAACCTGAAAAAGTGGAGTAGCTATGTATAAACTGGTACTGCTCAGACATGGTGAAAGTAGTTGGAACAAGGAAAATCGTTTTACCGGGTGGACCGATGTAGACTTATCCGAAAGAGGGGTACAGGAAGCCAGAAAGGCGGGTATCATTCTAAAGGATAAAAATTATACTTTCGATATGGCATTTACATCTGTATTAAAAAGAGCAATCAGAACCTTATGGATTGTTCTAGACTACATGGATCTGATGTGGATTCCGGTTCAGCGCTCATGGCGTCTCAATGAACGGCATTATGGTGCTTTACAGGGATTGAACAAGGCAGAAACAGCCCGCAAATATGGTGAGCAACAGGTCCACATCTGGCGAAGAAGCTATGATATCCAGCCTCCTGCATTAAGTAAGGATGATCCCAGATCTCCTGCATCAGATCCCCGCTATAGCGATCTGAGGGACAATGAGCTTCCTATGACCGAATGTCTCAAAGACACAGTAGAGAGGTTTCTTCCATACTGGCATGAAACCATCGCACCGGTAATACTTTCAGGGAAAAAAGTTATAATAGCCGCACATGGAAACAGCTTAAGAGCTCTGGTAAAATATCTGGACAAGATTTCCGACGATGACATAGTCAATTTAAACATACCTACAGGTATTCCTCTGGTTTACGAACTTGATGATAAACTGAATGCTGCGAAACATTATTACCTGGGGGATCCCGAAGAGATACGTAAAGCTGAGGAAGCGGTTAAGAAGCAGGGGAAAGCCTAGAGCAGTGGACCGTAGTACGGTCGAATGATTTTCTCAAGACCGTTTCATAATTTTACTGATCATATCGGCGAATCTCTGAATTCCGGTCAGTTCGTAACAAATGATTATTAGCAGAAATGATGGAACTGCGCAGATAAAGCATACGGTCAGATTTTTTAAAAGAAGATTTGGTATGTTTATTCCCAGGCTCCATTGTTTGAGCAGATACCCTATAGCGCATCCCAGAGAGGTTATCAGAAGTATTTTGCTTATAGAAAAAACAAGCTTAGCCACAGTATTCCATTTGGCATATCTGCAGTTCCATATTACATAGAGAACAATAAACTGAGATGTAACAGCCAGAGTTGTGGCAAAGGCGATTCCAGGCCCTCCCATCCTGCGACTGAAAAGAACATAAAGGGGTATGCTTAGCAATGCTATTAATGTGTTAACCACCATTGGCAGGACAGTATTCTGCATTGCATAGAAGGGGCGGGAAATTATCATGGATGCTGAAAATCCGAATGCACCCAGAAGATAGACTGAGAAGACAGATGCGGTTTGCAGTGTGGACTGATAGTCGAAATGTCCGCGCTGATAGATAATGGCAATTATCTGTTGTGAAAGAATGATCATGATACCTGAAATCGGAAGCAGAAAAACGGCGATTTTATTCAAAACCGAATTAAGAATATTGTTCATCTGGTCGAATTTTTTTTCCAAAGCAAGGTTAGAAAGGAAAGGAAAGAATGCGGCACCAGAAGCCTGCCCGAACATGGCAACCACCATCATCATTACCCGCAGGGCATAATTTACACTGGCCACAGTGCCTACGGATAGAGATGCGGAAAAGAACCTGAAAAAGATTTCATTGGAAAAGGTCATGCCCAAGCCCAGAACAAGTGGGACGCTTTTTTTAACATATTCCATAAGATCAGGATCAGAAAAATCGAATCTGGGATAGAATTTTAGCCCGATTTTTAATGCACCTGGTAGTTGAACCAAGATGTTGGCCAGAAAGGCTCCAAAGAGTACTCCCCATGCAAAACCATCTATACCGATGCGAGGACCCAGGATTATACCTCCCAGGATTATACCTCCGTTATAGCACAGTGGTGCAATTGCAGGAATAAAGAAGCGTTTCTCTGCCATCTGCACAGCGGAGAAAAATGCGCCCCAGTAAAAAAAGAGTTGTGCAGGAAGTACGATTCGTGTCAAACGAACTGTAGTTTCAAAATATTGTGGTTTAGCCTGGGGACTGATACCAGTAATTTTAAGAATATCAGGGGTAAAAATCATGCTTAAGGGTATGAGAATCAGAAAGAAGAGTGTCCCAATGCAAAACAGATTGGAAAAGGATTTCCATCCTCTGTCATGTTCACCTTTAATAGTGTAGCGCTGGAAAATCGGGATAAAAGTAACAGATAGAAAGCCTCCGGCCAGAAAATGGTTGAGCAGTTCAGGGATAATGAATGCTGATACGTACGCATCGATTCCCAAACCGGTACCGCCAAAATGTGCCATGACCTGTTCGCGAAGCAGGCCGGTAATTCTACTTAAAAAAACTGACCCCATCATTATGGTAGTAGCAATGGAAATCGTTTTACCTAATTTAGGGTCGGAATTCTTTTCTGAAGGAATCGGGTTATTATTCTTTGAAACAGAGACATTTTCTTTGTGGGTCATTGTATAAAACTACAGCTTGCAACAGTTATTAAGCAAAAATAAAAAAAGGATTCATGGTGGTTACCATGAATCCTTTAAAACGGTGCCATTGTCGAAAGTTATTTCTTTTTCTTTTTGGCAGATTTTTTCACTACTTTCTTAGCTTCGTTAATGATACGATAGGTCTGAGAAATGGAAAGTTTGTATTTTTTTGCCAATGCTGTACCAGAAGTCCCGTTATCATAAAGTCTTACGATTTCAGCATTGCGTTCAGGATTTTTAGCCAATGAGGATTCAATCCCATACTTTTTACGAAGCTGATGAACAGCCTGCCTTGTGATTCCGAACTGCTCGCCGATTGCTGCATCTGTTTTAAATTTCTTTTGCAGTTTTAACAGTTGAGCTTTGGAAATTCTTGCCATAACGACGCTTACTCCTCTCATAGTAATGTTAAGTTAAAAAACAAGTTTTCGCAGAAAGATCTTCCTAACAACTGAGAAATATTGATGGTGTGTGAGGAGAGGTGCTAAAGATTGACGTTTATAAAATAAACAATTAAAAATCTTTCCGCAAGGAAAAAAAATAAAAAATGTCAGTTTGTAATAAGAAAAATCAAAAAAATTTTCATCCGGATGACGGCTGTTCTCGTTTCTATCAAGATAACACCTGACAGTTTCATTATGCAACACCTGCCGGGTGTACCTCATAACGGTACTAAATGTAATGTTACGCGTGTCATGTATCAGAAAAGAGCTGCCTTACACTCCATGACTTCTTTGTTTTATACACTCACTTTTATACTTGACCCATATAATACCGGCCAGAAGTCACTATAAAATTCCGGTTTTATTTTCCTTATCATGAGACTTAACAATATCCGGGTTGAGAAAAATTAGCTGCAAAAAAATCTGTGCACCAAGTAATTTATACCTGATTCGGCTGATTCTTTGGGGATTAATTGCATAGTAGCCTTTAAAAAAGGGGCGAAGGCCCACTTTAGGTTGTAGAAAATTTCCAGATATTTTAATCACGGAGCCGCACTTTATTGGGTATGCACTGGATTAGATTTAACAAAGATTGAGGGAGAAATCTGCATGCTGGAGCAAATAATCAAACATCTTGAACAACATCCTGATGGGGTTTCTTCGCTGGAGCTTGCTAAAGAGTTTCTCAAATTCAAGGACACTCAATCCTCTTTTGCCCATCTTACCATAAGTTCCATTCTTTCTAAGAACAAAAGGGTTTATATGGATGATGACGGGCGGTGGCATATAAAAGACAACTCCTCTTCCTGTAAATCTCTCGAACAATTACCATTAACCGCTACATTTATCATTGGTGATACTGGAACGAAAAACCGGTATATCCATTATGTTTCTCTCTGGAAAATTTTCCCTGAACCACAGCACCTCTATGGCGAATGGACTGTAGATGATGATTTTTTACAAACAATAGGGAGGAAAGAACTCAGGTCGATCTATGATCATCCTTTTTCCGCTTCCGGATGGCAGCAGAACCTGCTCGATGCTGTGAGTCACCTGAGATTGACAGTTCCTGTATACCTTTGTGCCTCTCATCATAATCTGCTGAAATCTACAGTTGCTGCTCTGGGTGTAAGTTTAACCGATGATTCCATTCACATGTGTGAATTATTTCAATGTGCAGGCATTGAAATAGATGATCCCGAAAACCTGAACTGCTGCTATAAAGCCTTATTTGGGAAGACCTGCAATGACCAGAATGCTTTTAGACAAAGCCAGGTATTTGCAGAGTGTATCAGAGAGCTTGTCCGGATTTTGTTGGAAAGAGGTATTTATTCCCGGGAAGATATGGATGATTTATTAAAGGAAAGCAGAAAGTCCTTAATTTCTGGAAAGGAATTTTCCTATGATCAGATCTGCGATCTTCCATCTGACAGGGGTGTATTTGGCTTTAAAGATAAAAACGGTAAATTTCTTTATATCGGAAAAACGGATAATCTCAAGCGCAAGATAATAAGTTTTTTCAGAGACAATAACACCAACTCTGCCAAACTTCAATATCTGCAGGAATATTCTCATTCTCTAATTACACACCAGTGTGCATCTGAATTAGAGGCACTGCTATTTGAACACCGTTTAGTTCTGAAGCACTCTCCACAACTCAACTCTAAAAAAGACCTCTCTCAAGGAAAAGATCCTATAGCTAAAATTGAGGATTGTGTAATTGTTATGTCCCATACCCGAACTGATTTATTGATGACATTCTGGTTCTGCAGAAACAAAAGAATTAAAATCAAATCGATTGATCTGAAACATTCAGAAAAATTGAATGCTGAACTGGAGGATTTTTTCAATCTGGATATAAAATCAACAGAATCATCCGACCCTGTAGAAATGAGTTTAGCCTGTAACTGGATTCATAGAAATAAGGAGCAATTGCTTATGGTTCCGATAAATGAGACCAGAGATGGTTCTGAAATACTCGAGTCCATAAAATTTTACTGGAATCTAAGACTAAATAATTAGAAAAAACGTAATTCGTTTTAGATTTCTCAATGGTTTTGATTATTTTAAGCATACATAATCTAAAGCTTCTGTCTGCTCACTTGCACAAAGGATGAATCATGAGTTTTTCGTATGATCATGAAAGGTTTGTAGCCAAAAACAGAAGCCTTGCTTCTGCCGAAGAGATTAATAAAAGAGATGAAATGCTGGAAAAGAAAGGCTATTCTCATCTGAGAAACAACAAGGATGGTTCCTGTTTTAATTGCAAGATGAAACAAAACTGCTCTGAATTCAAGGCGAAACGCTCTGGTGGTGCTTCTGGTGTTGTTTCTTTTGGCGGTGATGAAAAGTTTATCTGTAATCGATATGCACCTGCTGATACTTCCGGTAAAACCATGACCAATAAACAGATAAAGGCGCTTTTAAAAAACACTAAAAGAGGTTATTGACCACAAATCTGGGAGTAAATCATGGCAGATCAGCAATCGATTGAAAATTCTCCACTGGAAATTTATGAAACTGCTTACAGGCTTCATTATATTGATAAGCGCATCGATGAAGCAATTAAGTATTACGAAATATTAATCAGAGAATTCCCCGATTCCAATGAATGCGGCTATGCTGCGGTGCAGATTCAGAAGATCAAAGCAAATGGTCTGATTAAAGAGTTTAAGAAATCATCAAGATCAGCAAATCCTGTCGCAGTTATCGCTCTTGTTCTTGCGGTTTTTTCCATGCTGTTGTCAGCCTCTGCATCATACTATTTCTATTCCAGATATAAAGCAGAGCAGAACCGGATCAAGCTTGCTCTTACAGCCTTGTCAAAAGTTTATATCGGCGATGACGATGAAGCGCTCAAGGTTTTGACTGAACTGAAAATTAACAGTAAGGATGATATAATCCCTTTCGAGTTATCTTCCGATCTGTACAAGAAAAAGGGACTCTATGAGCAAGCCCGGGCTGAATATGAAATCTTCTTTCGCTTGAATCCTGCTCTGAAGCCCACTGGTCACCAACTCTCCAAAATGAAACTACAACCGCCACCAATTTCTCAAAAACCAGTTGTCTTAGAGATCAACAATCAGAGTGTATCTCAAATGAAAAATAACTCTGATTCGGAACAGATCCCGGTTTCTAAGGTTAAACCCATAAACAAACTTCCCTCCAAGCCTAAGCAGAAACCTGTAAAAGGTATATTTCTGGTGGATCCGGATAGTCTTAACTTCTTTTAATTTTTCAGAATATTATGAAGACTGGAATAATAGATAAACAGAGTATCAAAGACTTCGAATCCTTAATAGAGAATGGGTATGTGTTGGATGTAAGAGGCCAATGGATACCGTTGAATGAAAAAGTGCAGAAAGAGCGCTCTTTTATTCAACACCTGGAAGCCGGTGATGTTCTTGTTTCTGGTAAATGGATATCCATTTACGAAGCATTTAAAAAACCCTCATATACAGTACAGAATTATGATGAACAATTGCTTCCTGCAGCAAGTTCTCATGATGAGACTCAGACCAGTTTTGAAGTAAATGTTTCAGACCAGGGAGAGGATTTCCCACCAGAAACCATTATGATTGCTGCTGAAGAATTACAGGTAAACAAACCTTTAGTACAGGAATCGGTTCAGAATGTGCAGCTAAATAAAACTGCTGATAATCATTTTTCGGATGTTCAGCAGGAAGATATAATCTCGCAGGAAACCATTGCTATGTCACTCCATGTTCTCAGTGAAATAGCCGCCCATCATCAAAAGCCATGCAGAGAAGACCACGATTCAACAACCTCCTGCACAGTTCTACAAACTGAAAAGAAAACTTGGAGAAATTATAAAAAAATTCTCCTCCTGGCAGTAGTGTTAGCATCAATTATTGGCACAGCAGTTTATTTGGTATTCAGATTCTTTCCAGGTTTACTCTAATAGAACTTATCATTTCATCGATTATTCTGGGAATATTCCTCTCTCTGTCAAAATTATTCTTAACGATGCAATAACCGGATTTTCCCATGGACTCAATCATATTATGATTGTGAATAAATATCTCCATTGCATCAGCAAAAGCACCGATATTATTCTGCTCGACCAAAAGCCCCGAAATTCCATGCTTAATAATTTCACAAATACCACCGGATTCAAAACTTATTACTGGCAACCCACAGCTCATAGCCTCGATTGCAACCCTTCCAAATGGTTCGTTGTCAGAAGCCATGCATAGGATATCATGGGAGTAAAACACCTGCAGAGGATTTGAAGTATGAGGCATGAGCCTGATTTTTTCTGCAAGGTTTAACTTGTTAATCTTATCCGCCAAACTTTCCCTGTATGACTGATCCCAGTAAAGAGTATCGCCGACCAGATCAAGTGTACCACAGAGATCTCCCGCTTTCTGATAAAGCAGATTAAAGGCATCAATCAGCAAATGACAACCTTTCCACGGAACGATTCTTCCAAGATAAAGAAATGCTACTTTCTTCTGTACCTTTTTTTGAGGGACCTGCTCAGGTATTCTTATTCCATTATAAAGAACCTCAGTATTTTTTTTAATCCTGGCAGGGAGGTTTCTTTTAACTGCATCCGATATCGCAATAACCATAAAATTTTTTCGCGGCAATAATAATCGATACAAAACAGATGAAAAAGACGGCTTTTTAAATATTTCTCTTAGGTGAAATATACAGGTGCAATCCTTGTATAACCATGATGACAAACAGAGAGCAATATGCGATTTGGGTATGTTTGCATGTATAATATCCGGTTTTAAACAGGTAATATGCCTGTAAAACTTATAGACATAATGGAAATAGAAGAAAAGAATTCTGATGTTTCTTAATAAAGCAAGAATCATCTTGTCACGCCGTATGTTTTCGATTTCTTTTTTACAGGGAATAATTGTGCAATTTATACCCATACTTTTTGCAGATTCCACCAGTTTTCCATCTTCTGAAGTCACCAGATAAATGTCTGCTTTTTTACAGGCCTCTTTCATTATATCCAGTAAGGATAATTCTGCTCCTCCCAGTCTTTGAGCCCAGTGGGTTACAAATAAAATCTTGATTCGCTCTTTACCAGACATACTGTTCTTCAACTCTTTCTCTGGCATTTTGGATCAGTCTTGTACGTAATTTCTGGTCAGATATCAGCATTGTTATAGCATCAATCCAAGGTTGTTTTTGATCAGGAGGAACCAAAAGGCCACAATTACCATTATCCAGGACTTCTGCAATCCCGCCGACCTGTGATGCCACAATGGCTACTCCCTGGGCCATTGCTTCTATAAGAACGATTCCAAAACCTTCGGTGCTATCTTTAGTTTCTCTGGAGGGAAACAGAAATATGTCGGCACTTTCATAGAGTTCCAGAAGCGATTTATCGGATATCGAGTCGGTTAAATTTACCATTTCTTCCAGAGAGTAATTTGCAATTCTTTCTTTTAAAAAAGGATATTGCGGTCCTGATCCGACTATTGTTAGTTTCCATTTTCTATTCACAGGTAGTTCAGTCATCAAATCCAGCAGAAAATCGTGTCCTTTGTGCTGCTGCAATCTACCTACAGATAATAAATGTATAGGATCGTGCAGGTTTTTATTACTGATATCCGCAAGCAGTGAATTTTCAATTTTGGGTGGCAGATAACACAGTTTGTGATCAACATTTAAGGCCAAAAGAAAAGAAACAGTGTGTTTGGATATATAAGAGATCTTTTGGGCCCGTTTTAATATGCACCTGAACAGAAATGCCTGCCAGCTCTTTTTACCAAGAGGCATAATTTCTTTACCATGACAGTATACGCTGTATTTGACTGGCAAAAACAATGAAATCAGGAAAACCGGAATTGCAGCATAGATGTTACCTGCTTCAACTATGGTGTTCTTTTTGAATTTTATCAGGCTTATCAGTAATGCAGCAAACAAATTTAAAAGGGCTGCTTTTTTATTCTTTTTTGAAAATCGATTGGAAAAATATTCTACTGCGCAGGGTAATCCAGTCGGTTTTTTATCTGTTTTAGTTGAAGAGCCAACCAGAACAAGATCTGATTTATCATAACTGTATTTAACCAAATTGAACAGATATCTTTGTATTCCACCCTGTTCAGGAAAAAAATCAAGAGTCAATAGTATTTTCATTTACATCACGATTTTTATTTTTCAGAACATTATAAAAATGTATAAGTACACCATTCCAGAACCAGAAATAAACATCTCCTGGAAAGCCATGAATATGAGTGCCGGTAATATTAATTATTCCAAATGCAACATTCATAATCGTCACACCTTTGGCAATGGCAATTACTGATGAATCCTTGCTGTTGTCCAAAACGTAAAAGCCTTTCATAATCAATACGATTGATAATACTATTATAAATATCATGCCCGGATAACCGAACTCTGCCAGATAAGTAAAATAAAGTGAATCAGCACTTAATACTCCCAATCCTCTTCCCCAAACAGCCAAAATAGGGTCAAAAGAGCTTGTCAGCAAAAATTTCCATAATGCCAATCTGGATAATAATGAGTGTTCGTCGAAGGGATTTGATAAAGCTCCTGCTCGCTGTTTTACCAGAAGATCAAAGTATTCATTATTAGTTTTTCCACTGACAACTGTTGAAATGTTCTGAATTTCATTTTTATCGTTCAGATAAGATTCTACAAACTGTAATGATATAAATAACGCAGCAAGAAACAGTATAAATCCAAAACGCAATCGCAAATTATTAATACTGGATAAAAATATCCATAAAAACAGGATGACAAGCGCACCAATCCAATTTGATCGGACCGATGTGATGAGCAGAGCATAAACAAACAAAGGAATAAAAATTAACAGATATCTGTTTGAAAACTTTTTTGTAGAGTTGATTATGATGATGACACCGGTCATAGCAAGAAGCATAAAATCTGCAAATGCCGCCGGTGACTGGAAAAAAGAAAAGGGTCTGGCAATTCCTTTGATAAAAAGCGTGGTGAAAGAAATAGATGAAAACCAGAGTTTCTCGAATTCAAAATACCCCATAATTAACTGCTTAACACCATATAGTGCAGCAATTATCCCGGAAAAAATGGTGATGTACCAGATATTTTTCAGAAGAATAATGTCTTTACCAAACAATATTCCGGCAAAAAACAATAAGACAGTCGGTCCATAGAACCTGTATTTCATTAATGCTTCTGCAAGAGGTAAGCTATTTAAGAAAAAGACCCGTAAAAGCAGATAAAAAAAATAGAAAAAGATCCAGCGATTTATTTTTGAACCATTCTTCTGTTCATCTTTTTGTTTTATAAACTCGAAATAAAGACCACCTGTAATCACTGCTATCAAAATATCACCAACTACTATAAGAGGGTCTGCTGCGGGTCTGGCATAATGAAGGTAATACAGGCGGCGAAAAAAAGGCACCAGGGGCATAATAATAAAGAGCAGATACAATCCAACTTTAGGAAATCGTAAGATCGGGAAAAATGTAACTGCTGCAAAGACTACTACTATTTCCAGTTGTGCAGGAACATTGACAATTTTATAGGCTAACAGATATCCTGCCAGGCACACTGAGGCTAATAATAATACTCTGATAAAACGTTCAGGAATCTTTGCCATTGCTTGCATTATAGAGGCAAACCTTTGGAAATCCGAAAGCCTGGAGAATTGGATATTAAATAAATTTCTTCTACATTATATTACACTATAATGGTGAGGTCAATTAATTCATTACAGGATAATCGGTTATGGCTCAAAAAGGGGTTATCGGAAAGCCCGAATGAAGCTATACTAAAATCTGAACTCTATTGACCATTGTTTTTTAGAATTCGGAACAAGGGTCGTGTCCAGATAAGGCTCAAAGGAAAATGTATTTGCGTTTGCCCAAACAGGCATGAAAGAAACCGGAAAAAAGAGCTGTACTTCAATTTCAGATAATAACGGATGTCGCTGTCTGATTGTAATCGGTTCCGCGCTATCCATCTTAATAGGACAGTATAATCCTTTTTCCCAGGGATACTCTTTTCTCATGGTAAGATATTGATCCTTGTTCAGGAAAAATCCCGGATTATCCGGTATCTCGAAATGTCTGGAGAATCTGGAGCAAACCAGATCATCACAGAGGGGGAAAAAAGGATGTGCAAACCATCGAAGAGGAAGCGCCTCTTCCCCTCTGTTAGTTATGATCGATTTGGATGTTACTGTTCTACCGGTTAATGAAATAATTCTGGACAATTGTAATGAATGCTTTTTGTACTTATGAGTAGTGTGCATGGAAATGGAATTTTCCATCTGCCCGATTTCCCAGGTGCAAAACTCTTTTACAATCGGGTTATCTCTAACATGGAAAGGATGCACAGGACTGCTACGTACTACCTCTCCTACACCAATCACAAGTACATTTTCATTGATGGATGCAGTATTCTGTCCTAAGGCGGTTTCAAAAACTTCCGGAGCTCCCTGACCATCAAACTGAGTGGGGAAAGGATCAGGAAACATTGGTCCGGAAAAAAGATCGCCTAAGATCCGATCTGAAATCTGCCAGATATAACCCCCGGTGCAATATCGGGAACCCAATCGCTGACGATCTGATATCGGGTCAAGTATCTGTACCCGAAGTTCCTGGTTTTGAAGAGTTAGCATAACAGATAAATGGGTTCCTTCAGGTCTTATTCGTAGCTTAATCCCTTTCCGGATTAGCAAATAGGTTATTAGGCAGAATCAGAGTTTATTTGCCGACTCGAATCTCCTGCCAGATTTTATTGTACAATTCCAGATTTTCCCCAAGGTCTTCCTTAAATTCTGAATTTTTCAGATCTTCGATTTCGTAGCTGGGTTTTTTGGTCCTTAGATCTCTGGCAGGAACATTGATCGAAGGGAGCATGAAGAAATCGACAATTTTAGCAAAGATTTGAGGTTCGTGAATGAAGTTTATAAACTGATAAGCAAGTTCTTTGTTTTTGGCAGTTTTTAATATAACCATATTATCCATATACATGGCACTTCCCTCTTGTGGAATAAAAAACTCCACATCCTGGCGCATGGAGGAGTCTATTTCCAGAAGTACGTTTTCAGCGTATCCATGCACAGACCAGAACTCGCCTGCAGCAAACCCTTTTCCAAAAGCTTCGGCATCAAATTTAACGATGTTTGGTTTCCATTTCATCACTACTTCTTTAGCCTTCTGAAGTTCTTCAGGATTGACCGAGTTGACTGAATACCCTAAGGTACGCAAGGCTGCTCCCAGTACCTCCCGCATATCATCCAGCAGTGTGAGCCTTCCCCTGAGATCGTTCCGTTCAAAAATTTTCCAGCTTTTGTCAAATTGCGGTATTTTCTTCTTATTAACAGAAACTCCGGCAACGCCAATATTATAAGGTACACTGTATTGACATCCAGGATCATATTTGATCTTGAGAAGAATCGAAGAATCCAGATTGGCAAAATTGATCAAATTGGACTTATCCAGTTTCTCAAGCATGTTTTCCCTTATCATTATGGATACATAATCACCAGAAGGAAACACCAGGTCATAACCGGTTCCACCTGCCTTTAGCTTCGCAAACATCTCTTCGTTTGAAGCATACATATCATAGATGACAGACACATTAAACCTTTTCTCAAATTCCCTAAGCACTTCATCGGGAATGTAGTAGGTCCAGTTATAAATGAAAAGCTTCTGCTTTGCACTATTACCCGATCCGCAACCCGTAACAAAGAAAACTGCCAATAATGCAGCCAAGGTAATTATCAAACGTTTCATTTCCTTCCTCCTCAATAAGAGATCATTTGGAAATAATATACTTATAAATGTTTTTAGTTGAGAAAGCTAAAAGTATGGTTACTGCTATTATTAAAACAGAAAGGGCATTAATCACCGGAGATACACCGAAGCGGATCATGGAATATACATGCAGAGGCAAGGTCGATGAGCCCGGGCCCGCTACAAAGAAAGTTATAACGAAATCTTCCAGAGAAAGAGTAACTGCCATAAGAAAACCGGAGATAATTCCTGGTGATGCAATCGGGAGCACCACTTTGAAAAGGGTGTCAATCTCACGTGCTCCCAGGTCGTAAGCTGCTTCTATTATGGTAAAATCAAACTCTTCCAGCCTTGCCATCACTATCAGAAGTACAAATGGAAGATTAAAGGTAGTATGAGCCAGAAAAACAGTAAAAAGACTCAGTGGGAAATGGATTCCCACAAGCGACAGAAGATCATTAACTTTGGCAAAAAAAATCAGAAGTGAAACTCCGATTATTATTTCCGGTAAAATCAGCGGAAGGAAAGTGGCAATTTGCAGAATTTTCTTAAATTTGAAATTATACCAGTAAATTCCAATTGCTCCCAGCGTTCCAATCACTGAGGAAAGGGTCGCAGAGCCCAGGGCAACTATAACACTGTTGCCAAAGGATCTCCACAATGAGCCGGAATTGGTAAACAGCTCCTGATACCAGCGAAAAGAGAATCCACTCCAGGCCATAGTTTTCGAATCGTTGAAGGAATAAATTACCAGAATAATTAACGGCATGTAAAGAAACATCATCACCAGAGTAAAGACGAAGGGAGATATAATTGCTTTTTTGGTCATGCATTTACTCCCTTTTCAGCCGTCGCGATTCTTCTGACAGAACCAGAAGCATTCTGATTCAATTTCATAAAAAACACCACACCTAAAGTGGTAAGAATTGTGAGCACTACAGAAATCGATGATGCCAGTGGCCAGTTTCGGGTAACTGTCAATTCCCTGGCAATAACATTTCCAATCATTAGAGAGTCGCTACCACCCAAAATCTGAGGAATGGCGTAAGATCCAAAAGCTGGGATAAAGGTAAAAAGAATAGCAGTGGTGATTCCACCTCTGATATTGGGAAATAAAACCTTGCGTAAGGCTTGCCATTTAGTGGCCCCAAGATCCTGTGCAGCTTCCAGAAGAGAAAAATCGAATTTTTCAATGGTGGAATAAAGGGGCAGTATAGCAAAAGGCAAATAGGTATAAGCGGTAACCAGAATGACCGCATATTTATTGTATAGAAACTGGACATGATGGGAAAACAAACCGCTTGATATAAGCATACTGTTGAGAAAACCGTTATTTCCCAGAATAGCAATCCAGGCATAAATCCGGATCAGAAAATTGGTCCAGAATGGAATTATTACCAGAAACAGGAAAAACGATTTATGTCTGCTTCTGGCCATGAAATAAGCTGAGGGTATTGCCAGTACAATAATGGCCAGGGTGGAGAAAAGGGCTATATACAGTGTGCTGGCGGTAATTTTAAGGAATGTTATGTTAGAGAGTGCGCTGTAAGCATCAAGGCAAAACCCAGGAACAACTCCTCCATAAAGTCCCTTACGCATAAAACTATAGGTAAAAATTATTCCCAGAGGGATTAGGAAAAAAGAGCTGATCCAGATGGCAACCGGAGATGAATAAAAAGGACCGGGATTTTTTCTCATGCAGATTCTACTTCCACTATAAAACCATCTTTAGGATTCCACCACAGAAATACCTTATCTTTCCAGTTAATGCTTCTTTCATCGGTAAAAAATTTGACATGCTGTTTGAATACTTTGAAGGTAAAGCTGTCAGCCGTTTTGATAAAAAATTTACTTTGAAAACCGGTGTAAATGATTTCATCAACAAAGCCATCAAAGATATTAAACCCTTCTGAAAAGTGAGTTGGCTTCTCAGTAGTTATATGTATTTTTTCCGGGCGAACCGTTAATAGAACCGAGTCACCCACTTTTACTGCTTTATCCAGGTAAATATTTATTTTCCCAATCCCTTCCATCTCTGCAACTGCATTTTCCTGATCGATCAGAGAAACAACTTTTCCTCGCAAGTAATTGGTTTCACCAATGAATCTGGCTACAAAGCTATCTGCAGGTGCTTCATAAATTTCCACAGGTGATCCGATCTGAAGAACCAAACCCTGGTTCATAACAGCAACCCTGTCAGAAACACTTAACGCTTCCTGCTGATCATGCGTAACATAGATAAAGGTTATTCCTACCTTGTCGTGAATAGCATCCAGTTCTATGAGCATGTGTTGACGCAGTTTGGCATCGAGCGCAGAGAGAGGTTCATCCAGCAGAAGGACTTTGGGTTTATTGATTAAAGCCCGGGCGATGGCAACCCTCTGTTTCTGTCCCCCCGAAAGCTGTGCCGGAAATTTAGACATCTCGGCAGGCAACCGTACAAGTTCCAGATATTCGGCGACATCTTTACGGATCTGGCTCTCACTAATTTTTTTTAAACGCAAAGGGAATGCAACATTTTCAAAAACAGTCAAATGGGGAAACAGTGCATAATTTTGAAATACTGTATTTACATGACGCTTATGGGGAGGATTGGGGACTACATTAATCCCATCCAGATAAACCGCTCCTCCGGTTGGGTCCTCAAAGCCTGCGATAATTCTAAGCAGAGTGGTCTTCCCGCAACCAGAAGGTCCCAGCAGGGAGAAAAATTCCCCTTTATTAATATTAAAAGAGACATTCTTTATTACATTGAAGTCTCCGAAAGACTTACTTATGTTCACCAGCCTTACCGTGCTGCCATTCACGGAAATTTTGCTCCTCTAAAAAAGTGTAAACAAAACTGTACCTTACAGTTTTACATAGAGGCACAAAAATAACATTGGCCAGATATAGCACCAATGTGAATTTATAGTAAAGACAATTTTTAGAAAAAATTTTTGGAATAAGAGGTCATCTCCTGTTACAGGATAGTTTTAAGCCTATAATTAGTGATCTTTTCTTTCGGGCGTTTTTAAGGACACTTCCATTACAAACTCACCAAGGCTGCTGGAAAAAGGAACAATGATGGTGGGAACACCTCTTTGGGAAGCGATTTTGTGTCCAGTCCCCATAATAACCTTTGGAAGAGAAATCGACAGATTAAACTGAGTCAGATGCTGTTTTGCATTACCTGCGATAATGTTGGCTAACTCTCCAATGGCATCGGCTACTTCTGCACCCACTATTTTAATTTCCATTCCTACAAAAGCCGAGACCACCCTAAGAGCGATAATTTTTGGAAAACTAAGGCAGATCGACCCCTGTGCTTCACCTGATAATCCTATTACTCCAGAGACATCGTAGGTATGAGTAGCATCATTTTTTATGGCAACCTTTCCAGGTTTTATATCGTTATTGAGCATTTTTTTAAAGGTTTCGATGGTGGATAAGATAAATGGGTTAATATAGGCTACATCCATGAACTCTCCTTTTTTTTAGATGAATTAAGATTTTATCATGGACCAAAACTAAAAGCAAGTTTATTTTTGCTATGACTAAGGGTGAGTTTTTCTGATTCAGAAAGTATTATAAATGGTTCTATTGAGGAATTGTAAAAGAGATGGTAGCACCTTTGCCTGGTCCTTCAGATTCTGCTCTTATCCATCCACCATGGTGTTCAATGATTTTTTTAGCCATAGCAAGTCCAGCCCCGGTTCCTGTCGTTCCAGCATCCAGTTTGTTAAATAATCCAAAAATTCTGTCACTGTATTTACTTTCAAATCCCCTGCCGTTATCTTTTACAAACAGCACCTGTTCTTTATCCACCTGTTTGACTCCTATTTCTATAACAGGTGACTTCTGATTTTCTGTAAACTTGATAGAATTATCCAACAGATTTTTATAAAGTTCAAAAAGTTCCCCAGGATACGCTCTGACTTCCGGCAATTTTTCACTTATCATTACCCTTATTGATTTCTCTTTAATCTGCCTGGAGAAATATCCGATACATTTTTGCACAATATCTTTGATTTTGACATTTCGTTTTTCGGTGGCAGTGTGACCAATTCGATTCAAAACCGCCAGATCATTTAAAAGGTGACTCATGGTCTCGGTAGCACTCAGAATTCTGAGAATATCCTGGTGAAGACCTGAAAAATCTCCTTTAAACGCCTCATCTTCCAGATAACCCAAAAAGCCCTTAATAGTAATCAGAGGCGTTTTGAGTTCATGAGAGATGATGTAGGTAAATCGTTCCAGGTCTCTGTTTTTAGTTTCCAGTTCTCTAATAAGCATTTCCCGTTCGAGGGCTGCCTTTTTCTGTTCTGTGACATCGGTAAGAATTCCTTCTACTGCGACCACTATGCCATTCTTTAAAATCAGAGAATTTCGCTGATTTAGCCATCTCTGCTCACCGGATTTGTGGATAATGCTGAACTCTGAGGTCTGGGGAGTTTTTCCTTCCAAGGTGTTTTGCCACTGAATCCTGTATCGCTCCTGGTCTTCAGGAATCAGAATTTTTTCAAACAGAAAAGGAGTATTATAAAAATCGGAAGGATTATAACCGGTCAAACGCTTTGCTGCGGGACTCACATATTCATAAGTCCCCTGGGGAATGGCTTGCTCGATGATCATATCGGATGCATTTTCAGCCAGATGCCTGTAACGTTCCTCCGATCTGGCCAGCTCTGAAGTGGTAATTCTTAAACGATAAGACACAAAAAGGGCAAGTGCCAGAAGCCATGATGCAATGATTGAAGCAATTGCATTAGTTATAAACCGCAGATTGTTTTGCCTGATTAACTTGTCCAGTAATCCATTCAGAGGGGGAAATACTGAAATAAGAAATTTTCTTTGCATTATATAAAAACTTACCTGGGATCTGGCTGCTTCGGAAAATTGATCCTGCTGATTGCTTTGTTTGAACTCGTTTTCGTATAATAAAGTGTCCCCAATATAAATCTGTACATAATTAGTCTTATGAATGGAAGCTGTAACGATGCCTTTAAGTAGATTCTCAACCTGCATGGAAGCTATCACAGCTCCGGAGAAAACATTCTGTTTATCGGCAGTTGAAAATACCGGTCTGAGCATAAATAAAAGCAACCGGTTTTCAGAAGTGTTAACTGTGGTCAGAATCATCTCCGTATCTGCAGAGAGCGTTTCCAGTAAACTATCCAGATTGAGTTTGTTGATGGGCGAAATGGAATCGTTTATGGTGTCAAAGTCCGTACTGACAAGAACGTTTGCACTGGAATCCAGGTAACTGATCGCCAGGTAGTTTTTATCTCGGGAGACAATTCCGGATGCATCGGTTTTGAAAACGTCCAGAAACTGGGGTAATGAATATTTCTCTTTTAAAGATGCCAGATGATTGAGATCTTTCCTTCGCTCAAAAAGAAACAGCTCAAGACGGGTTTTTATCTGTTCTGCATAATTTTTACTGACGCTTCGTAAGAGATCAAAACTAAGGTCCTGGGTCTCTTTCCACATTCTGAAAGAACTGCTAAGAAGAATGATGATTACTAAAAGAGGAAGAACCCAAAGAAGAAAAAAAGGTGACTTTTTTGGAAACATCCATGCACAACTCCTCAATATTCCAGTTGCGGAATTACAAGAGGTGAATTATAACGGATTGATGTTCCAGGTTAACCAGTATCTGGCAACATCATTCATTTCGCGTCTGAATTCATCGTAATCGAGTGACTTTACCAGATAACTATTCACATGATACATATAAGCTCGCACAATGTCCGGTTCTGCCATAGAACTGGTCAGCACTACTACCGGGATCGACCGAAGATCTTCATCATTTTTGATTTCCTGTAATACATCCAATCCATCTATCTTGGGTAACCGAAGATCCAAAAGCACCAGATCGGGTCTGGGACTGAGCCTGCGATTGGTATAAACCCCCCTTCTGTAAAGATAGTCTAAAGCAGCCTGACCATCAGTGACGTGTATAATCTTATGGTCTATATTTTGTTGGGAAAGCCCCCGTATAGTTAATAATGCATGACTTTCATTATCTTCAACCAGCAATACAACCGATTGTACACTATCCACAAATCTCTCCAGCAGGAAGGTTCATTATAAAAAAGAGCAAAAGGCGCACCGCATGAACTCAACGGTACTCATCACCTACCCTTTTAATCCTTAATGAATTAGTTTCACCTTTTACCGGAGTTGTCCCGCTAACTAGCACTATCAAATTTCCCTTCTTTACATGCCCTTTTTCCAGCAACAACTGCTCTGCACCACTTATCAAAGAAGAAATTTCTGTACTGAAAGGAAGATAAAAAGGATTCAGATTCCACCCTAAGGATAAAATCTTGACTACCTGAGGGTCAGGGCAAAAAACAAACAATGGAGATAAACTGCGTTTTTTAGAGATGTAAAGGGCAGTATCTCCAGAGATGGTAAAGATGCAGATAGGGATCTTTCCCATATCCCTGCTGGCCAATATCGCAGCATCACATATTGCCCTGGGGGGATGAATTCCGATTCTTGAAAGATCGACCAGATCCCGGGGCATATAGTCGCTGCTTTCTGCTTTTTGTGCAATTTCAACCATCATCTCAACAGCCCTGACTGGATAAGCACCAACTGCGGTTTCTCCAGAAAGCATAATTGCATCGGTTCTATCCAGAATTGCATTGGCCACATCAGAGGCTTCAGCTCTTGTTGGAAGAGGATTGTTTATCATAGATTCCAGCATCTGAGTGGCAACAATGACAACCTTTCCTGCCTTGTCTGCACTCTCAATAAGTTTTTTCTGAAGAATGGGAACAACACTTGGATCAGTCTCCACCCCTAAATCACCCCTGGCCACCATTATTCCATCGCATGCAGCCAGAATCTCATCTGCCTTACTTGCAGCTTCCGGTTTTTCTATTTTGGCGATTATTTTGATGTCTTTCTTCCTTGAAGAGACTATGGATTTGAGCTCCTCAAGATCGGCTGCTTTTCTGACAAAAGAAAGGGCAATAAACTGAACATCCTGCTCAAGAATAAAATCCAGGTCTGCTCTGTCTTTTTCAGTCAGTGATGGAGTAGCCAGATCGACATCCGGAAGATTCACTCCTTTGCGGGATGAGTAGCTTCCCCCTGAAATTACTGTGCAGAAAAGTTCTCCAATATTGCTGATTCTATCCACTTTCAATCGAATAGCTCCATCATTGATCATTATCAACTGTCCCGTATCCACCTCTTTTGCCAGTCCTGGATAATCGATAGAAATGGTATCTGCGGAGGAGATGATTTTTTCGCTGGTGAGCCTTACTATAGCTCCTTTTTGAATTGTTACCGGCTTGTCATCAATGGTTCTTCCGGTACGGATCTTTGGCCCCTGAAGATCTGCCAGGATCCCTATTTCTTTATTCAGGAAAGTCTGCTGCTGCCGGATATCCTTAATCGCCTGCAGTAATATCTGGTGAGTGCCATGAGAGAAATTAAGACGGAATATATCTACACCCTTGGAAATAAGTTCAGCAATAACCGAAGGGGAACTGCTTGAGGGTCCGATGGTGGCAATGATTTTTGTTTTTTTAAGCATAAAAACCTCTTGTGCTTAACATGGAGCACTAAAGCCCATGCGATTTTTACCTGAACTCTCCTTTTTAAATTTTCTGGCCACTACACCCCATTTTTCTCCTGTGAACTGAGCGGTGAAAATTTCGAAGTCGGCCTCTGAGAGTTCAGTCAAAACCTGTTCCAACTGCTCACCATCCACTTCAACCATCTTCCATTCGATTTTGGGTATAGACATGATTTGCTCCTTTGAAGTTGAGATTATTCTGCAAAACTTTCCCCTGAAATCAGTAACATTATATAATATGTATTGATTAATTAACCCAAAGAAGAATACACCCTTAGAGAAAAAAGAAGGAAGCCGATAAAAAAGCAAGAATTGTACCGGTTTAAGATCGTACTTCCCTTGAAAAATTGGAAGCAGATCCATAAAAACCGGGAAAAAGCGAACTTATCCAGAAAGAGATTTTACATTACCAGATAATTAACTTATGAATAAAATTTATTTTTATTGCCAAATATTGTGATCCAATTTTCCATTGCTTATTTTAACTGCCGGCCCATAGCAGTTGCCGGCTTAATACAACTTTAATCAAAGGTGAATAAAGCAAAAAGAAGTATCTTAGCTTTTTAGAAATTCCACGATGTTTGAATTATTGTTGTTTAAAGCAGGGGTCGATAGTTCCACTCCAGGAATATCAGCCCCCTTTTTTTATACACGAATAGGTTTTAATCTGAAGGAGATGTAATGGAGGTTGCCAGAATTATTTATGGAGAGAAAACTGCAGATTTGCCTGTTGTCACTTCTACTGAAGGGCACATCGGAATAGATGTCTCCAAACTCAGGGAAAAAGCCGGATTAGTAACATACGACAATGGAATGGCTAACACGGCTGTGTGCAGAAGCAGTATAACCTATGTTGATGGTCAGAAAGGGATTCTCCGTTACAGAGGGTATGATATTGAAGATCTGGTTGAAAACTGTACATTTGTAGAAGTTGCTTATCTTCTGGTACATGGAAAACTTCCTACCAGAATCGAAGTGGATACCTTCAGGGCCTATCTTAATGAACATTCTCTTATCCATGAAGATATGCAGCATTTTTTTACCGGTTTCCCTCCTAATTCTCATCCTATGGCCATTCTCTCGGCAATGGTTACTTCTCTGTTCAGTTTTTATCCTCATATAATGGAAGGGGACCCCAATTTCGACATAACTGCAGCCAGATTGATCTCAAAGGTCAGGACTATTGCCGCTTTTTCCTACAAAAAATCCCGTGGCCAACCGGTAATCTACCCCAGAGCGGATCTTTGCTATGCCGCAAATTTTCTCAACATGATGTTTTCATCGCCGGTAAAACCTTACGATTTAAATCCGGTGTTGGTAGATACCTTTGATAAGCTTCTTATTTTGCATGCAGATCACGAGCAGAACTGCTCTACTACCGCTGTTCGTCTGGTAGCCAGCGCCCGGGGCAACCTTTACGCTGCTATTTCTGCTGGCATCTGTGCTCTGTGGGGCTCTTTGCATGGAGGCGCAAATCAGGCGGTTATAGAGATGTTGCAGGATATCTACCAAAAAGGAGGCTCCATCGCTAAATATGTGGAATCGGCTAAGAGCAGGGATAACCGGTTCAGATTATTTGGTTTTGGTCATTCTGTATATAAGAGTTATGATCCCAGGGCCAAGATTGCCAAGCGTTTATGCGATCGATTATTGACTGAACTCAAAATTAACGATCCACTTCTGGATATTGCCAAAGAACTGGAAGAAGTTGCACTCAAGGATGATTTTTTCATCTCAAAAAAGCTTTACCCGAATGTGGATTTTTATACCGGCATTTTGTATCGGGCAATGGGGGTTCCGGTGAATATGCTCACAGTGATGTTTGCCATTGGGAGATTACCGGGATGGATTGCGCAGTGGAAAGAGACTAGTCAGAATGAAACCAAAATTTTCAGACCCCGCCAGATTTATATAGGGCCTGAAATTCGTGAATTTGTACCTATCGAGAATCGTTAACCTCTGGAGTATCTGATTGAATATGCCCGCTTTGCAAACTTATCTGCTTCAGTGGGCTCCTTTTTTTCGTTCTCCGACTGGCTCCTTTCCTTTTTCATTGATTATTCTCTATTCTTTTGTTTTTATCTATTTTAATTTGAAATCAATCCCGATTTTTTGGAGGTTAAATGTTTCGTCCTGAAATTAAAGTACTGGACTGTTCTATTCGTGATGGCGGTTTAATCAATCGATGGCAATTCTCTGATGAATTTGTGAGAGAGACATATAGAGCGCTGAGTTTGGCCGGGGTCGATTATATCGAACTGGGCTACAAGGCTTCAAAGGAACAATTTGACCCTTCTGTTTATGGGAAATGGCGTTTCTGCGAAGATGAAGATGTAAGAAGGATCGTTGATGGAATCGAATCAGGATCAAAACTCTCCTGCATGGTCGATATCGGAAGAGTGCAGGAGAAAGATATTGCTCCTCAGAATGAATCCCCTTTCCAAATGATTCGTGTGGCCTGTTACGTAAAGGACATCACAAAGGGAGTTGCTCTTTGTGATATGGTCATGGATAAAGGATATGAAACCACCCTTAACATCATGGCCGTTTCCACCAACACTGAAAGAGAACTCGATGAAGGTCTAAACGATTTGAGCAAGACTTCAGTGCCTGTAGTTTATGTGGTGGATTCTTTTGGTGCCATGTATAGTGAGGATGTCACCCACCTGGTTAACAAGTATAGAAATGCTCTTCCCGGAAAAATCATAGGGATACACACTCACAATAATCGTCAACTGGCATTTGCCAATACGGTTCAGGCGATAATCGACGGAGCTAATTTTGTGGATGGCTCGGTATATGGGATTGGAAGAGGACCTGGAAACTGCTGTATAGAGCTGCTTCTCAGTTTTCTTCAAAACCCAAAGTATAACTTACGTCCTGTGCTCAAGTTGATCCAGGAGCATTATCTCCCTCTTTCCAAGAAAATTGAGTGGGGGTACATTATTCCATATATGATTACAGGTGTTCTTAACGAACATCCCAGAGCTGCAATCGCTTTCAGAGATTCTCCTGACAAAGATGATTTTGTGAAGTTCTATGACATGCTTACCACTCCAGAAGTCGATATCAGTGCGGTCAAAAACCTGGCTTAATTGCATGGAGGAGTAATCCTCCATGTCTTCTTATCTATCATACAATTGTTAATCACCCTGATTCATATCAATATTATATTAAAGCATATCAAACAGATATATGCATAATGCATACCCCTGATAAACAAGCCATTTTTATGGCTGATTCAGAGATATTCTGAAGTGAACGAGGTGGCATGTTAATTGCATATTCCTCTGCATTATTTTTTCAAACAATAATCAGGAGGTGTGCAGATGTATAAAAAAATCGTATCAATTGTCTTGAATGCCGGTTTGCTTTTCAGCTTGTTTGCTGATGTAAAAGTGGATGATCCGGAACGTATCTCTGGTTCAGGATATGTCGAATTGGGTGCAGTTCATCTGGATCTTGATCCGATAAAAAAGATTGTCAAAGAATTCGATGGAAGAAAGTTTGATCTGCACAATAATACTTTTGTCAGCTTTGGCACGGCCGGATATGTAGGACAGAAACGCAACGGATTCAGGGCTGGTATGGGTATATGGGGAGGATACAAAACGGAGTTCAGTAGTGAGTGGAGGAGCCCTGCAGACAGTGTTTCAGCTCAACTTTACGGGAAAGCATATCTGGATTCGGTTATCGAGCTTCACATCGGATTCTCGCATGCAGGATTTATGGTAGAAAAAAGCTTTCTGCTTAATCCCAATGTAAACGTATACGTTGGAAGTATGATCGGTGGAGGGGTTCTGATGGCACTTGCTGAATTTAAGCAGGCTGACAATGTCTTCAGAGACATCGATGATGATTATTTTGACGACGACGATGATGACTATCCGATGGATGTTATACGCAAGGATAAAGAGGATAGGCTGAAGCTTGCATTGGCTACTTATTGGGCGTTCAGAATTAATGGCGGGGCTACCTATTCATTTACTAACTGGATGCATGTGGGAATGGACTTTTCTGCTCTGATCCAGTATTCTTCATCCGGATTTGGTAACCGCAGTGGAAATTTCTGTACAGTAAACCCGGGAGTAAGGCTCAGAGTTATTTTCGGTACATCTGTGTAAGAGGAATATTATTAGGAGCAATTGATGAGAATCCTTGCATTTATTCAGGTTTTACTAATTTTCAGCTTCTCTGGAAATGTTTCGGCGCAAACAGATACACTGGTTGACAGCAGCATAACCATGGAAACCGATACCGGCTTATCTGAGCAGAAAAACGATTCAACCGTTCTGAATGAATCAACAAGTCAGTTAAGCGGTGAAGAAAAAAGCCCTCAGATCGATACCATCGATGCAATTATGCTGACTGTCAATAAGTTTAAAAGGTTCCAGGCAGCATTAGAACGCAGTATCTCAAAAGCCAGAGTGCAGGGATATGGGGGCGGAGTCATCATTCAACCAATGATTCTGGGTCTTAGAACAGAACCGATTTATAAACTGGTCAGCCATGATTCTCAATTGAGACAGTTTGTTTTTCAGGACCTGACAAATCATAGTTATTCGCCTCTTCTGGTCAATGGAGCGTGGCTATATGGTGGGGTGGGTAATGGAGTCAGGGTTGGATTTGGGGGTTGGACCGGAGAGTGCTTTTTTGGAAGCGATGTCACTCCCTCCGACTCCCTTATGACCCTGAAGATACGCACCGGGTTTGGTGGTTTAATGGTGGAGAAGGTCTTTGTTCATAAAAAATTAAATATCATAACTGGTGGGGTATTTGGTGGCGGTTTGATGAAAGTCACCAAATCTTATCAGGATGCAGATGTTTTCGGTGGTGTTGCCTGGAATGAGGATCTTGATAATGAAGCTGAAGCGAAAGCGCGACAGGTCGGTTTGGAGTTACGTGCCGGGATGACCATTTCTTTATTGTCCTGGTGGCATCTTGGTATGGATCTTAATAGTCATTTCCTGCTTTCTGTTAATGGCTTCGGTGGATCTGTCAACAGTTTTGTTACTGTTAATCCAGGATTACGTTTGAGAGTGGTCCTGGGTAATCTGGGTTAAACAGGATATACAGAGTAATGCGAGATGGATTATTGGGATTAATCCTTTTTATCAGCCATTGGCTATCACCGGAAACCGGAACGGCAAGAATTGGTGTTGAATTTCTTAAAGACGAAACACAATCTTACCAGTTTCTGTGTAAATTTGATATTGCCTGGAACCGGCAACTGGAACAGTTGGTAGATGCAGGAATCCCTCTGGGATTCAATATCCTTTGTTTTTCCGACAAGTCTGATTCCCTTCAGTTTACCCGCACTCTTCTCTTCGATATGGTGAACTTTACCTATAATTTCCTTGACTCCAATGCCACTTCAGTCAATGTTTCGGAAAAATATAAAATGGTGCATCTGGCGCTCAGAGACTTTTGTAAATGGAAGTTTTCTGTCTCAAAGGATGCAAATCTTTGCAGGGTAGAAGTTACGATTCTCCCCGGTATGGCAAAAGAGCTCAACCGGGTCGTTGACATGAGCCGTGTCTGGGGACAGCAGAAGATATTTTATCAATTTGCACCGAAAGAAAAACTCAAAGTGGATTCTCAGCGAAGGAGTGCAAAGAAGTGATTTCCGGAAAAGCCTCATGAATCTGTTTAAGAAACTTGAAATAGAGTGGCGAATATTGCTGCTGGCCGCAGTAGTTCTTATAGCCTTTGCTTTCCCATTGCAAAGTATCTATATAAGTAAATTGCAAAGCACTCTGCAGCAGAGTGTGGATAGCGATTTAGAAGGTTTGCTTCGCAGATTTCTTTCTACAGAAAACGATTCTGTAAAAGCGGTTATCGGATCAGCGATTCAGAGAAACCGTCAATGGCAGGTCCTCATTCCTATTATAATTGAAGAACAATGCATTGCAATGATAATCCTGTCTTTCGTTTTATTTGTTACTCTGCTGGTCCTGGCTTTTTATGCTTTGCGCAGACTGACCAGACCTTTACGCAGGCTGGCTCTGGCAGCCGAGCAGATTGGAAAAGGGATAAAAGCCTCCATACCGGGCGGATCCGCCGGAGCCTTGGGGAAACTGGAAAAATCGATGGATATCATGCAGGAGGAGTTGATAAAATTAAGGGAGCAGGCTCACACTCAGGGTATGGAAACGGCCTGGCGAGATATCGCAAGAGTCATGGCACATGAAATAAAAAACCCATTGACTCCAATTCAGCTATCTCTGGACAGAATACAGGAAAAAATTGATGATGGTTGTCGGATAGAAAATAGTGAGCTCAGTAGATTTGTAAATCGTATCGGTACTCAGGTAATAAGTCTGGAGAAGCTGGTTGATAATTTCAGGAGCTTTGCAAGAGAACCGGAGCCGCAGTGTGTTGAAGTTTCAGTCAAGGAGATATGCAAGCCACTGTTCAGGGAACTGGGAACCGTTGACTTAAGCATTGAAGGCGATGCAAAGATAACTGCCGATCCACATCTTCTGTACAGAGTGTTTCTGAATCTGTGGAAAAACAGTCTGGAAGCTGGCGCATCCAAAATCCGCATCATAGTAGAGAAAGTTTCTGATAAGGTTCAGATCAGTTTCATTGATAATGGTTCGGGTATACCTGAGGAGGTGTGTGAAAGGGTATGGATCCCATATTTTACCTCCAAAAAAGGGGGAACAGGACTGGGATTACCGGTGGTAAAAAGAATGCTGCAATCTATGGGTATTTCGATCCGGCTGCAAAGTAGCACCGATCAAGATAAACATGGAGTTACCATAATAATGCTTTACGATCCAAACCTCGTTGTCGCAAATGAGATTCCAGAGGAACAAAATTTTGTGGGAAATGGCTGAAAATGGAAAAATTCGAAAACATGAAAATCCTGATAGCTGACGATGAACATGAGATAAGAGAGTCTCTTAAGGAGATATTGACTGAAGATGGATTTGAAGTCAGCCTTGCTGAAAATGAAGAGCAGGTTCTTCAAAGAATCAACGATGGTATTGATCTGTTGATTCTGGATATCAAGCTGGGAACCGATAATGGCATTGAAGTTCTTCGTAAAGTTAAGGTCAGAACGCCTCACATTCCGGTTGTAATGATCACAGGGTATGGAACAGTAAGTCTGGCTAAAGAGGCCTTTAAAATTGGAGCACATGATTTTCTGGAGAAACCACTTCGTCTGCTGCAGGTAAGAACAAGCATACGTAATGCACTGGAGGGGGTTGTTTTAAAGAAAGAGTTACTTGAAAGGCAGAAAGACCGTCCCTTGATAGTTTCTGGATGCATGAAACTGTTATATGAGCGGGCTTCAAGGCTTTCAAATGTCAGAGAACCTGTAGTAATTATCGGACCTTCCGGCTCCGGAAAGGATCTTCTGGCAAGACATATTCACTTTGAAGGAAACAGGGCCCAGGGACCTTTCATAGCTACAAATGCAGCATCGTTACCGGTTACTCTGGCTGAAGATGAACTGTTTGGACATGAACGGGGCGCTTTTACTGGCGCAGATAAAAAAAGACTTGGTTGTCTGGAACAGGCAAATGGAGGGACTCTCTTTCTTGATGAAATTGCAGACATGGATCTTCAGGTTCAGGCCAAACTTCTCAGGGTTATTGAAACAGGGGAGCTTTTACGTCTGGGAGCCACCAATGCCACAAAGGTGGATGTCCGTTTGATTTGTGCAACTCATAAGGATCTGGAATCACTTGTCGCTCAGGGGCTGTTTCGTCATGATCTGTGGTATCGGATAAGTGCCTTTGTGCTCAATGTTCCAGGGCTGGACAGTAGAGTTGAGGATATTATCCCCCTTGCCAGGCATTTTCTGAAAAACGTCTGCCAGGAACTTGGAATTAAGAAAAATTTTACCGAATCAGCACAGAAACGGCTCTGCGAGCTTCACTATCCGGGAAATATCCGTGAGCTGAAACATCTGATAACCAGGGTTGCTGTATATACTGATTCAACCGAAATTGATTGGACTGATATTGATGAGCAGCATACAGAGAGTGCCGGAGTTACAGCCGCTGGATCAATGGATAGCTTAATTAAGCCGGTTTGCGATTTCCGTCAGGCCAAAATCGAATTTGAGAAGCAGTTCTTAAAAAAAGCATTGGAGCAGCATAACGGAAATATAACAGCAACCGCCCGTTCTATCGGACTGGCTCAACCAAATCTCTCCAGAAAGCTTAAGGAACTTGGGATTCAGCTTTAGACCGGAAAGCTCTAATTCAATTCTGGTTGTTCGAAGTTAATTTATTAACCCAAAATTTTTCTGTTCCAATGCTGCGCTCTTATTCTCGCTTTTTCTCTATGATTACTAAAAATATTAAACTGGTTTCTTTAATTGTCTTTCCGGATGTCTTCGACGGCCCCCTTTCTTTCCAGGGCCAAAGAAAGTAGGCAAAGAACGCCCTG
>JAAYPC010000119.1 GCA_012519985.1 Fibrobacter sp. | reverse complement strand
GTGCAGATCTTGCATGAGACTCGTATCGTCGTACGAATAAAAGTGCAGATCTTGCATGAGACTCGTATCGTCGTACGAACAAAAGTGCAGATCTTGCATGAGACTCGTATCGTCGTACGAACAAAAGTGCAGATCTTGCATGAGACTCGTATCGTCGTACGAATAAAAGTGCAGATCTTGCATGAGACTCGTATCGTCGTACGAATAAAAGTGCAGATCTTGCATGAGACTCGTATCATCGTACGAATAAAAGTGCAGATCTTGCATTTGACTCGTATCGCCGTACGAACAAAAGTGCAGATCTTGCATGAGACTCGTATCATCGTACGAGCCTAAGTACAGATCTTAACTTAGACTGGTATCGTCATCATACGAGGATAAGTGTAGATATTAACTGAGACTGCATCGTCATAGGAGCCTAAGTGCAGATCTTAACTGAGTCTGGTATTGTCATACGAATCTAAGTGCAGATCTTAACTGAAACTGGTATCGTCATACAAACCAAAATTTCAGATCTTTCCTGTGCCTGGTATCGCGTTACAAGCCTGAGCGTTGATCTTGTCTGAATCAGGAAAGCTGTTTCGAATCCAGAGCATAAATATTAAACTTGAAATCACCCCATCCCTTACTGATGCCAATCTGGACAAGTACTTAACGTATCGATGACTGCCACAGTACGATTCTTTCCCCCTTCAGATATTTTATCCAGGCAACCAGTATGGAAACATTTACCATTACAAAAAAGGAAAAAACTTTTATCAACTTTACTGTATTTAACTTTGGAATGCTTAATCCCACAAATGCCACAAAATAGAACGCAAGCTGAAAAGTGCCGATTATTTTAAAAGTTTCAGTTGTTTTAATTAAGCAGGTGCCACTGAATAAAGCAATTAGCAGAAAAAAAGGCACGCTCCAGCGCAACAGTTTATGACAAACATACATATAAGAGAAAAGTCCGAACCTGAAAACATTAACAAATTCCAGATGATTGAAAAAGACAGTCAATCCCCGCAGCACAGTCCTTACTTTACGATCAAACTCCCTGGATTTATCCTTAATATCCGGATAATATCCGATTGCCTCAGGATCACTTATTCCTCTCAGACCTATTTTCATACTGTTTAGCAGTGTCTTGAAATCGCTTTGCATGTTGGTAGAGAAATCGAAGCACACCTCTTTTCTGGCGGCAAAAAATGATCCGCTCAGGCCTACAACCGATTTAACAGAAGATTCCATTGTCCTGAGCCACATTTCATATTTCACATAAAGGCCTTCTCCTCCTGTCTGGCTTTCTCCGTTTGTCAAAAGCCTGTCTACACTGCTCACACATCCTATTTGCGGATCTGCAAAATTTGCTACTATCTCTGTTAAGCCGCATTTTTCCAGAGTGGTTGCTACATCCGAAAAAACAAGAATCTCTCCTCTGGCCCTTTTCACTGCTTCATTCTGTCCGCTCTCCTTTCCTCTGCGTTCTCTCAATTCAATCAGCTCCACTCCTTCTTTTTCATATTCTCTGATAATCGCATTGGTGCGGTCGGTTGAGCCATCAGAAACAACTATTACCTGCATCCGGCTCCTGGGATAATCAACATCCAGTGTGTTTTCAATTTTCTCCCTGATTCTTTTTTCTTCATTGTATGCACTTATGATAAAAGTGATTGATGGAGTAATGTATCGTTTTGCTGGCTTGTATCTTCTGAAAGCCAGGAGTAACTTTAGGGAAAACGGATAACCTATATAGGCAAAAAAGATCATGAATGCAGATAACCAGAAGATTGAAACCAGCCACATAATCCTTGTCCTTTATCAGTTATGTTTCCTTTTTCACCCTGAACCATTATCAACAGGAGTGCTCCCCAAACGTAAAACTGTCATGGATGGAGAGAAAGACACATCCTGATGCATTCCTATCCTGTTTAATCCGTAAATGTCAGTTGAAAGGTCATTCCATCTTCTTCTCACAGTTACCGCACAACTGTAACCGGCAGATTTAACCTCTTCTGCAACTACTTTACTATTGGTGCCGTTGGGATAACAGAAAGGAATAAAATCGGAGCAAACCAGCTTTTTGTTGAGTAATAGTTCTCTGGAATGATGTAATTCCGCTCTAGCCCTCTCAACACTTACAGAAGTAAGGATAACATGCTCCGATGTGTGCGAGCCGAAATGAATCAGTCCCGATTCCTTCATCTCAAAGATCTGCTCCCAAGTCAGAAAGTCCGAATTGCATTCATTCATCAGGTCATTTTCCATGAGTATATTTCGATAAATCTCCTGATTGTGCTCTATCGAATAGGTCTTTACCAGATGAATCAAATCATGAAGATTGCTGCGGTTGTATTTTTTGTTCAGTTTTTTTCTGATGGATTCATCTTTTACATAATCCAATAAAAAGCCTGCATCAAATTTTCTCTTCACCATTAATCGGGCGAGTGCATCAGTCCATAACATTCTATTACTGCCAATATATCCTGTAGGCAGAAATACCGTTGCCGGATATCGATATTTTTTCAGAACCGGATAAGCATTCGTATAGAAATCATTCCAGCCATCATCAAAAGTTAAAACGCATGATGGTTTTTCATTGCATATTGATCCTTTGCATACCTTTTCAAGAGATACGATTTCGAAATACTTCCCTATCACCTCCATCTGCTTTCGAAAAGAAGCCGGATTTACATACATCCCTGGCTCCATATATTGATCCGGTGACGGGGACCTGATCCTGTGATACCCTAATATCAGATACCTGCCTTTGCGTGCATATTTTTTACAGGTTTTCCCGAATTCGGCACTACTGAAGTAGCAGATGGATCGGAATTGTTTAATAATCCTGACAAGGAGGTTTAACACTTCTCACCTCACTGATTATTCAGGTTTAATGTTACAGATTACATGACGCATCTTTCCACCTTTTCCCCTTTCGATACTATCCACATGTTTTATGATCACCTTTACCGAAGGTCCTGTTCTTTTCAGCATTTCATCAATGATACTTTTTTCGGTATAACTGTTATATTGGGAATCTTTTACTATCAGTATTTCGATTTCATCCGCTTTGAACTGTATGAATTGCGCCTCCCTTACCGGATAGCCTTTTAAGACCCCGCTCAATCGGCCAACTTTCCTGCCATCCGGAGTCCTGATTACATCATCTTCTCTTCCTAATATCTTTTTTATCAAAGGGAAACCGCTTCCGCATTCGCAAGGCTTCTGTTCCCATGAAGGAGTCAACACTCTGTCACCGATTCTGTATCGGATAAGAGGCATTACATCATTTATAAATCCTGTACAGATTACTTCTGCTTCTTCACCTGGAGCAGCTTTGTGACCTTTCTCATTTAATAATTCCACATAACTGTAATCGCTATGCAGATGATATTGCCCTGATCTGCATTGAGCAACAAACACGCACATTTCAACCGATCCATATTGATCATAAACAGGAGCTCTGAAAGTCTCTTCAATCAGTTCTTTCTGATAGCCAAGCAATGTCTCTGCAGAAGTAACGATGGCATCAGTGATACCTTCCAGAGAAATTCTGTTTCGTGAAGCATAATCTGCAATGGAATAAACACTGGATGGGTAAGCATCGATATAGGAAGGTTTTTTCTTCCTCAATATTTCTATATAACTTCCAATATTACTGTCTGACAGGTGATATGAGGAAAGCAACAGGCTCTTCTGGAAAAAACTATATCTCCAGAATGGTGGCTTTGACTGCCACCCCTTCACTAGCAGCCTGCCTCCTATTGTTGCCCTGCTTCCAGCAGGATCAATACCCACCGAATCCAGAAAACGACTGAAGAAAGCATAATTTTTCTGACGAACCTCAGCATTGCAGAAAACCTTGAGCGGAGTACCGGTTGTACCGGTAGTATGAATAGTGATCAAACGTTTTTTGTTTGCGTCTGAACTCAGGAATGTTTCCGGTTGACACCTCAGGACCTGCTTGTTTAATATGGGGATCTTTTCCAGATCAGAGAGCTGGAATTTATCCGGGGAAGGAAGCTTTATTTGAGAGAATAACTCTCTGTAATAGGGGACTTTCGGTGCAACTGTATAGATTAATCTTCTTAATTGATCAATCTGATATTGCTCCTGCTGCTGCCTGTCCATCTTAAAGTTTTCTGAGATGGACCTGTAAAATTGGGGATAAATCCCATTGTATCTAAGCCGCTTTTCTCGAAGGCCAGAAATGGAAATCAATACATTCTGAATTATCTCCGGGCAATTCAAATACAGCTTCTCAATCTTTGAATTCACCGATTTTTCCCTGATCTAAAAAACAGCAGGATTTTATTCTTTTTCATATTAAGAGTTATAAAGCAAGTTCCAGGCCGTTTGAGAATTCCCTATAACTATCTTCAGCATGTTTTCATGTCATAATTTTTGCTTTTCATAACAAGAAACTGCTGATACCGAAATTGGATAATCAATTGCTCCGAATTAGGTGTCAGGAATGAGATATTAGAATATTTATCCACTTAATACCTCTTTTTATCTGTTCTGGCTATGAAAATATTACATATAATTTCCGGTGATGTTTTTGCCGGTGCAGAAACACAGGTCCTGCTGACATTACAAGCCTTAAACAAGAGAAATATTAAATGTCATTGCATCCTTTTTAACGATGGCCTGCTGGAACAGAAACTGAAAAACGCCGGCATATCCACTCATCTTGTCAATGAAAAACTCCATAATATATTCCTTATGATCTTTAAGACTTTTCTATTATACAAGCAGATTAAACCTGACCTGGTTCATGTGCATAAAGTCAAAGAACACTTTATTGGTCTCCTCTCGCAGATTTTCGCTTTAAAAACCAAACCCCTGATCAGAACCATTCATGGGCTTAACCGAAATCCTGCTAAAGAAAAGCTGTTCTCACGGTTAAAATGGCTTTTTACTACTTTTATCGATCGTATTCTTATTCGTTTTTTTTCTCACTCGGCTATCGCTGTCAGTGATGATATGTTCTCCTACCTGCGCTCATTCAAACCCGCCTCCAAAATCATAAAACTTTATAATGCCATTAATCCTGCAGATTATATCAAACACAATTCATCAGATACCATCCTTATCACCCGTAAAAAATATTCGGTTTGCAACCATTTCTGGATCGGTTCTGCCGCCAGACTGGCCCCCCCAAAAAACCAGATGATTTTTATAGAAGCTGCCCATATTATCTCTAAGCAGATCCCAAATACCTTCAAGTTTTCTATTTTTGGTGAAGGGCCACTCAGAGATGAGCTGCAAAGAAGAATAGATACTTTACAATTATCCGACTCTTTCCTTCTGCATGGCTTTGTGCAGGATATCATTCCGGTTATCGCATCATTTGATCTTTTCATCCTTTGCTCTTTCCATGAAGGACTCCCTATGGCTCTTCTGGAAGCCATGGTCCTGGGTAAACCGGTAATCTGTACTGCGGTAGGAGGAATGAAAGAAGTTATTTCCCACTTTAATAATGGTATTCTGGTACCATCAAATGACTCCAATTCTCTGGCCGATGCCATCAAGCTATTATACCACAATCACCACCTTAGACAGACTATCTCTACCAATGCCAGAAAGCATATCTGTCATGCTTACTCCCTGGAAAAATCTGCCGCCAATCTTCTTAATCACTATTTACATTGCACAAGGAAAGGCAGCGTATGACAGCAGATAAAATCTGGATCTCCTGGGAAACTCAGAGAAGGACCCTTACCCTTTCAAAATATCTTGACTGTAAGCTGTTCATATTTGATTTTGAAGGCCTTTTCAGATACCCCTTGTGTCTGGTAAAAACCCTTTTTACTCTTCTGATTCATCGCCCGAAACTGCTTCTCATTCAGAATCCATCAATCGTTCTGGCTGCATTTTCCTGTTTTTATTGCTCCTTAACTGCTACAAAACTGGTAGTAGATCGCCATTCCAATTTCCGATTGAATAAGCCCCAAAGTGGTTCCCTCCCTATCTGGCTTTTCATGCGCTTTCATTATTACTCTCTCAAACATGCAAATCTGACAATCGTTACCAATGATTTTCTGGCTGATCTGGTCCGCAAAGCAGGCGGAAGACCGGTCATTTTACCAGATAAACTCCCTAACTTTCCTGCCCATAATATTCCTGAGCATAAAGAAAAAAAACGCTTACTTCTTATATCATCTTTTGGTTTTGATGAACCTGTAAGGGAAGTTATCGAAGCCTTCAGAATCCTTAACAATCCGGATTGTGAACTTTTCATCACCGGAAATTTCCGCCGAAGACCATCCGAAATCCCCAGTTTCCTGCCCAGCGGCCTTCATCTGACCGGATTTGTTCCTGATGAAGAGTATATTAAACTTTTAAACTCCAGTGATATCGTACTGGTACTGACCAGAGCCGATTACTGTATGCTTTGTGGATGCTACGAAGCAGTTGCTGCAGAAAAGCCCCTGATAACCTCTGACAAGCAGGTTCTGCGGGATTATTTCAATGAGGCAGTTTTTGTAGAGAATAATCCTGAAAGTATCTGCAGCGGAATCAAAAAGGTACTGAAAAATCCTGACTGTTACAGGAAAAAAATTTCTGTTTTAAAAGAGGAAATAGAGAAAAAATGGGACAACCATTTCTCAGCTCTTGACACTGCTCTTCAAAACCTGGTTTAATCCTGGTTTAATCGTGAATCTTTAATGCATCTGATATCCGGCTGCAAGAAGTAATCTTAGACTCATCAGGAAACAAGCCAGCGCTGTCTCCAGTGTAATGGCTTTCAGTCAATCACGCTCTTTTATTTAATAGGAAGAAATAAAAAAAGCTGCTTTCCGGTTTTTCGATCCGGAAAGCAGCTTGTAACTAAAATCAGAGTGATCTGAATTTAGAAATCACACTATATTTTCAGTTACCCATCAGAAGCACAGGAGCCTTGTATTGCATCTCTGCTCCTTTGTCATCTTTCATGGTCAATTTAATTATATAGTTTCCATTAGATATGGAATGGTCTCCCAGTGGCAGATCTATTGTCTGAACATTCTGGTTTCTGCTCAGGAATCTGCTCTCCCTGACCATCGCCTGACCGTTTAACGTATAAAGCGAAACCGTCACCTTGCTTACAGTTGATGGTGCACTGAATTCCACTTTTACATTGTTGGTAAAGCGATTCTGAACAAGCTTTGATATTCCGAATTTCCTCGGATTATTGGCCCTGGACAGTACCGGTGAAGAAACATCTGTCTCTATGGTCAAATAGACAGTCTTTCCAGCCTCAACTCTGACCATAACCGAATCGGATCCTGAATAACGCTTGCCGTTTCTGCTATCGATGATGGTTAAATCGATATCCTGCGGTAATCCTGCCATTGCACCTATGGCAAAAATCACAGTATCAACGACGCTTGAGCCATTTACTATAGCCACATCGAATGTCAGCCGTTCCTTATCAATACTGTTTACCAGAAGATGAGAATTGTTGCTGCCACTTGCTGCATCCTTTATCATTACTCTGATTTCATCAAACGAAGGTGCAGGCTGATATGTTATCGGATCTTTTTCTGCAGAATACCCGAAATAAACAGATGGTAAGCTATCTCCTTTATTCAATCGTGCATTCAAACAGATACTCCATCGGTTGTCATCAGCAGTCGGTGGTTTAACCGTTTCGTTCAGTGGGTTTTTAATCACAGGGATAATCAGTGATTTCGCCTCTTTTGATCTGTTGTAGACTGCAAACCCGGTCCCAACGCCTCCACTCATTACTACCTTATCAGGATCGATTGTCCTCATTCCAGGTAAATGGATACTCTGAACACTGTAGCCATTTGTAGTCTTCCTCCATCGGTATATTTCCAGAGAATCAAATATCCCGTCAGACCAGACCTTGCCAGTTGCATTCATCACCTGATACAGAGTAACCGGTATGGCTGTTGGCAAAGCAAAATGAGTCCAGCCGGAATCGATATTCAAAGTAATATCCTGATAAAGAGCAGGTATAACAGCCTGACCGAAATCAAACTTCACTGCCTCTTCAGAGTTTACCCAGAACAGCCGTCCAGGAATCAGATTAAACAGAGAATCCTCAATCTGCCCATATTCATAGTAAATTGATTTAGAATTCTTCATGTTTGCGGGTTTAAACTGGGTAATCACCGCTCTTTCTCTGTCATATTTCCAGGTATTCACAGGTGATTTAAGATAGTTGATTGCATCAGCAAATCCATTCTTGACCGGTAAGGCAGTGACCGAAACAGGATGCCTGTTCCCTGGTAAAGTAATGAAATCGTCACTGTTGCTGTTTAATCGCTTCACTGGCCGGGTAATACGTACCGTATCGGAATATTTCGATGTGTTCCTTACCAGATAAGCATAAAATCCACTGGAGTCACATACCATCACCGATGGCACCGTAAACACTATTGCCCTCTTTCCGTTTACTATCTTGTTGGTGGTAGCTATGCTTCCCTTTCCCCATATTATATCACTGTTCCCCTTAAAACAGTAAAGCGTATGGGTCACTGAATCTGATCCATCCTCAGGTACATACAATGTGTCACTGAAAGCACTTTTTCCCAGCGCAACTGTGCCATTGGTCCTAATTTGCACACTGTCCAGGCTTGCGCTCCAGTTACCGGTATTAAGTTCACCAAAAATGGATATATAACAATTCTGACCATTGTTAAATCCACTCATTACAGCACTTCCTCTGCTCGAGTTGCTGTAATGGACTTTACTTCCATTTTCAGATGGAGATGCAGCGAAACGATCGGTGCGGCAGACAATTGCAATCTTCTTGTATTCAGGTTCATCAAGATAGCTTCCCCATACAGTAAATATGGAGCTTCCATCAAGGTCGTATGCGTATAAACGCATCTTTCTTTCTATTTCCCTGATTATTGAGATGTCGTATCTGCTGGATTCTCCCTCACCATATTTTCCTTTGGCATCATACGCTCTTACCTTAAATTTTACAGTTTTAGCTGCTGATGGAATCTTCCAGGTTATCGAATCGATAGCATTGTTTTTCACGCTAATCGCTCTGTAACCGGAATCATTGACAGAAACAAAGAGGGAACAGACAGTTACTCCCTGGTCATCCTGTGCTTTCCATCTGACTGTAACCACCGAATCAGTGATCTGGGCAGTATTTTTCCCGGCACTCACCAGTGAAACCGTGGGAGCCTTGTTCTCGGGTGTCGGATTTTGAGCAACTGTATCTGGGACATAACCATTGCTGAGATTCACCAGATTCATCACATCATTAACCCACCTGTTGTTATTAGGATCCTTTGGATCTGTGGCACCGATATATGCCGGGATTGTCATTCCATTAAGGTACGGATGACGGATATTTTTACCGGCATTGGCAATGGTTTCCTGACTTGATAATTTGTACTCTCCACGGGTAATCAAGCGATCTGTCCCTGAAGTTCCCCGAAATAATTGATTAGATGACTCAACCTTTGCATAGTACAGTTTTGTGTTTGGAAACAGCTTATTATAATCACTCACAGTGTACCTTTTTTTAGAGTCTGAAGAATATCCAAACCAGAACACATATGTACCATTAGGATCGTCGGAGTTGGATGCCGGGTTGTAAATAAAATTCCTGTCTATTCTAAAACTGTCAATAATTGCATTGGTGAATTTTGGATCCTTTAAAAAAGTTATATCACAGCTTAACCAGTCATCACCACAATTGCTAACAATGTTATTATAAGCATACTGGACTATAGCAGGTTCCTGAAAATCATATATTTTAAAATGGTTGAATTGCAGTCCCTGTTTACCTTTTCCAATTACGGTATTGTTAAAAACCGTAGCTCTGTAGATAGTAGGTTGCCACCATTCACCCACTGTAATTGCACCATAGCAAGAATCAAAAATGTTATTGTAGATCTGTACAAAATCCTGCCTGGCATCGATTGCGAAATCAAGTGTTTTACGAAAGATATTATGATAGATGTGATCACCCCACTCCTTATAGGTGTCATTATAACCTTTGCCAGCCCTTGGATTACGTCCAGTAAGGAATGTGTCATTTTTATATTTTATTGCTACTGCAGGTCCGGAAGCGCTGACAAAAAGATTATGGCTGTAATGGTTTCTTGTGACATGATAGGCATCATTATTAAAACCTTTTTCAGCATGTGTAGCTTCTTTATAATCGGCAAATATGACTATATGAGCGCTGTTTTTGTGATTTGTCCTTGCTCCGTTATTGTAAAAATAACAATATTCTATCACACAATCCTTCCATGTGTACCCGGTAACAGCCCCAGGATTATTACCCTCATAATCAACGATATTATCCTTGAATACACAGTATCGGAAAATGAAGGGACCATGGTTTCCAAAAAAACCGGCTGCATTCTTACCATCAGCAGTTGCACCGTTTCTAATTTCTATTCTTTCAAATTTCCAGAATTTCATGGATGGTCCGTCGGAGTTGCCCAGAAGATATGGAGCTTTTCCTGATTCTCTGGTGATATTCTTCTGCCCATCAATAATAGCCCATTCGCCTGGAAATGAAGTCATGGTATTGAACTTACCCGTACTCCAGGAGGTGCCATTTTTTGAAAGCGGTATTTTTATCTTTCGTTCCTGGTAAACACCTCCCCGAATACAGATAACATCACCAGTTTTCATCGAATCCAATGCCATTTGAATGGTCTTGAATGCTCTTCCATTGCTACCATTCCCATTTCTACCGCTTTTGGAATAAGTTCTGGTAGAATTCACGGTTAATTTGTTATCCACATATATGGTATCAGCATACCCACTGAATTGAGAAATGCCAATCCCTATGGTGAAGATAACCGCAAACATGCGCGTAGAATCGAGTATCTTCATTTAGTCTCCTTTGTTTAGTTTTAAAGTCTCGAATTCTACAATATCATATTATTCCGAAATATCAATTTCAATCATGTTATCTATTTAATTTTCATTAAATTGCAGAGTCTTCCTGTTTTACTGATCGTATTCTTCACTGAGAATACATAAACTGTGGATTTCCTCAAAAAAGAGAAAGCTGGAGCCTTGTTTTTTCTGTCTTTCAGGGACATACTTCCACGGTTGGTCAGCTCTGCATTTTGAAGCCAAACCCGGCTCTGATCGCAGTTTATCTTTTTAAGCAGTAGGTGCACAGGTTCCACAGGAAAGGTTTAAAATCACCATAGCGAAAATCTTCAATTTTTGATCCTGCCATGAATTCTCCAATAAACGATTTAAAGACTTTAATTCTGGTTTTTAAATTTCCCCTTTTAAAATTGATTATCAGATTATCCAGATCTCCCATCAGCCAACGAAATCTGGTGTTATAAATCTGGTGTTCATGTTTAAATTGAGGATCACAATACATATTAACTAGCAGATTGGGAAAATCGATTCCTGAATCTATGGATAGTTGTAATGATCCCCAGAATCTTGCATTTATTTCCATAAGCCTCGGAATGTTTCCCGACAAGTCGTTTTTAAACTCCACCATAGCCACTCCGTTCCAATTCAGCTCTTTTAACAGAACGGAAGCATTGTTAAGCACAGATTTACTTGGAGCCATGCTCTCTGAAACTACGCTCACTCCACCCCATGGGGGTTTTTCCCTGATTCTTTTATGAGCACAGTAAGCCTTGATCTCTCCATTATTACACAGGACAAATACCCCCATCCCTTCACCTTTTACAAGATTTTGTACCATGAATGGATACTTGTAGTAGATTCTGTTTGTCAAAACATAATGAAGTTTTTGGGGTGAATCTATAATTGAAACACTGCAGGAAACTAGATTATTATTCAATTCGATTATGGATGATCGGGGTTTCAGAACCAGTGGATAATTAAAGCGATCTTTGTTTATTAAAGCCTCTTCGGCATTATTAAAATATTCGGTCCGGGGATATTCTACTTCGAGTCTTTGAGCCATTTTCATCAGATAACATTTATCGGATGCACTTTTGTATTGATCAAATGATACCGCAGGTAATATTACCAGTTTTCGGATCTCATTTTCATGTTGCAATATTCTGTACATGGTGGCATCTGTCATTGCCAGAAGGACATCGATGCGAAGTTTTTTCAGGTGTCCTTTGATGTCTTCGATGAATTGCAGCCGGTTATTACATGGTGAACTGTATCTGACACTGCCTTTACAATATTTTGAAAAACCGGAGGCAGTTCTTTTCATCTGCGATCCGGAAAATACCTGATGTCCTTTCTTTCCCAGAGCTCTTATAGCTGCCAAAGCAGATCTGTGTTCACCATCCAGTACCAGTATTCGCATCAAGAATCCTCTTTTGATAAAGCCAATCAAGGTAGATCTTCTGATGAGCCTGAATCATCCTGGCCGCTGTAAATTCTTTTTCGAACCTTTGTTTAGCACTGAAGGCCAATCGTTTTCGTAAGGAATCGTCTTTTAACAGTACACATATTGCCAATGCTAAAGCGTTTGAGGAAGCCGGGGGAACCAGAATACCGCTCTCCCCATCGATAATAGCCTGAGGTATGCCACCAACTTTGGTGGCTACAATAGACCGCATACATGACATAGCTTCCAGCAGTGCCATGGGCAGACCCTCCCAAACTGATGAGAGCACAAAGATGTCCAGAATATTTAAAACTTGACAGATTTCTAACATTGGTCCTGTAAGTTTAACATTTTTCTCGATACCCAGTGTCTTAGCTTCCATTCTCAGGGTTTCATATTGACTTCCCTGCCCTGTAATTATGAGGCATGTATTTGGAAATTCCCGTAGAATCATTGGAAAAGCTCTTAAAAGGTAAATTAATCCTTTCTGCATTTCCAATCGCGCGACTGTACCTATAATAAACTGGAAGTTCTCTACCCCCAGCTCCTTTCTGGTCAGCTCGTTCTGAGACTTCGTTCTCAACTCGATCCCGTTTACCCCGTTGTTAATTACCTGAATCTTTTTGCTGTTAATTTTTTCGAAACGGATCAGATTCTGTTTTGTTTCTTCGGTAACTGCTATGATTTTGTTTACAAAACAATTCAGGATCCTCTCAGCAAACATATAACGATATTTGTCTGGAAATTGTCTGGCATGGTCGGTGTGTATCTTAACCGGTACCTTTTTTATTACCGATGCGATTATTCCATCTATGGATGCATTTATGTTATGTGTGTGAATAATCAGAGGTTTGAATTCATCGATTACAGATATGACCTTTTTAAATGCGAGGTAATTGGGTTTTCTGGATTTTAAATTGAAAACCGGGATATTATGACTTTCCAGTTCACCAGCCAGTTCTCCTTTAAAATGAATACAGCATACTGCCGGTGTAAAGAGCTGTTTATCCAACTGCAAGCAAAGCTGAACAACCACTCTTTCCAGACCACCAATTCCTAAATTGGAGGTAATAAACAAGATTGGTATTTTCTTAACTGTATGCTGCATGTGTATATTTTCGACCACTCATAAAATTTCCTTACGATTGACTCTGATTTTAAAAGGAGCAATAGCTATTCCGCTGAATTGATAATCTTTCCCACTGCCATCTCAATACTCCTGCTTATTTCCCTGAAACATTTAAGATATTGCTCACTATTCTTACCGTAAGGATCCTCTATATTTATATCAATGCAAATCGGTTTTATAAACGCTTTCAACAAAAAAAACTTTTCTCTGTATACGGGGAACTTTCTGCATAACTCCCGATATTGATTAAAGTGCATACAGAAAACCAGATCTGCCGTTTTTAAATTGTGATCATCGGTTTTTTTTGATATATGATCACCCAGATCTACATTAAAAACCGATGCTGCTTTGATTGCTTTTGCAGGTGAACGAGTCCCCTCTTTTGCCCAGATACCGCTTGAAGAGCTCTTAATTGAATACCCCATTTTTGCTAAAAGTCCGGTAGCATATTTTTCCGCAAAAGCACTTCTGCAAATATTCCCATTGCAGATAAATTCAATCGTTTTCACCCTGGTTGTGCTCTTTTGAGATCTTCTATTAATTATGTGATAGCTAAGAAAACAGAAGTACCTTTTAACTGTATCTTTTACTGACCGGACTGGAAAAACCAACCGATCTGAAACATCGTTTCCTATGTGCATATTTTCCATAAACAAAAAACACTAGCACTGTACATGCCACTTTTCGGCAAATCCATTTCTGTAAAAAGTGGCAGATAAATTGCACTCAACACACATTCAGAATGAAATATTAACCCGGAATATTTTGCAGAAATAACAAATGAGCATTTTAATTTACATCCCGTATCCAACAAATGAAGGTTATGCAATTAACCAGCTTGAATCCGCTTTCTTTGAAATGTCCAGAAGAGTCTTTAGCAATGACAACCAGATCCATTTCTTATATCGTAATCTCTCAGGTGGATTTCCTAAATTCCTGCCACCTGCATTTTCCAACGTTATAAGCATTGATGATCAATTATGTTCATCCAGGCTTGGCCAGATCAGCAGCTATATAAAACAAAATTCAATTTCTATACTTTTTGGACTGGATCTGCCAGTAAAGCATCTCTTTTATAAACCGTTACGGCGGGCAGGGCTTAAATTGATCATTTCCTACTGGGGGGCACCCATGAGTGATTTTTCTCCCGCTTATATACTGTTTCTTAAAAAACTGCAAGTGTTTCTCAGCCCTTCAATGCCCGATCACTTTATCTTTGAATCAAAAAGCATGGCAAAATCTGCAACCTGTGGGCGTGGCATAAACCCCTCCCGGATCAGTATCGTTAAATTGGGGGTAGATCCCCAAAAATATTCCCCGCAATACAAAAGCAGCTATATCTACAGGATCTTTAATATTCCATCTAACCGCAAAGTAATAATTTACTCTGGCCACATGGAAGAAAGAAAGGGAGTAGATGTAATAATCAGAGCTGCAGCATATATGGTTAATCAACTTCATCGTTATGATATCCATTTTTTGATTGCAGGAAACAAAAATGGTGAAGAATGCAGATTTTACCACTTGTATCAGAACAGTAATGCTGTGGACCATATTACTTTTGCCGGATACAGAGATGATCTTTCCAGAATCTTTCCCTGTTGTTATGCCGGTGTTATTGCTTCAACCGGATGGGATTCCTTTACCGTATCATCACTGGAGATGGCCTCCAGTGGTCTGCCTCTTGTTGTCTCCAATTTGCAGGGACTCTCCGAATCTATTGAAGCAGATGTAACCGGATTTCTTTTTAATACAGGAGATCATCTGGATCTTGTCTCAAAACTGATTCTGCTTCTGGACAATCCGAATCTTCATAACTCCATGTCGAAGGCAGCAAGAGAACGCATCCTGCACAATTTCTCGTTTGAGCAGCAGATTGTAAACCTTTCAAATACCCTTAAGACTGTAATAAGCCGGAAAATACGCAGCAAAACAGATGCTGATAAACTGTTAACCTCTTCCAGAATACCGATATGCCAAAAGGCCTGAAATCCAACTTTTCTCTCAAGAAGTTGTTTCCATATCTTAAATCGGTGAACATTGGGATTTTTATCATCTGTACTCATATATTTCTGGATCTTGGTGCATTTCAGCAACTGGTAGATTTTGTAGTTCCACTGAAGATTCCTTTTATAGTTTCTGTTTTAACTTTTCTCTATGCACTGTTTTTATTATTTAGCGGTAAATTTCATCCCTTGAAAAGTAAACTTTCCCTAAGTTTCACATTGTTTTTCTTATTTGTATTATTATATTCCCTGCTAAGCTCTAAGGATATCCAGATCCGCAATGAAGGATTAAAGCTGCTTTTAATCTATTATTCCAACTTTATAATAGCATCCTGTTGTGTAAAAAATATTTTACAGCTCAGTCTTGTGACAGATGCTTTTCTTTTAGCTGTTCTTCATGCCTGCTATCATGGCATCCGCCAAGGTGGTCTGATCTGGTCCAGTAAATGGCTGGGTGATGAAAACGAGATCTCCATTCTGGTAATTTGTGCAATTCCTTACGCCTTCATGCTTTTTTTACTCTATAAAAACAGAATCAGAAAAATCCTCTATATACTCTCAATTGCTATCTTTTTGACTCTTATTATAAAGGCCAACTCCCGGGGAGGAGCACTTGCTCTTTTTGCCACCGGATTTTTTTGTTGGACCTTCATAGAAAAAAAGATCCGGGCCTTGCTGATTATCTCTATTGCCGGTTTTGTCATATTCATTTTTGCCCCTCAGAGATGGTTCAATGAAATTCAATCAATTCAGCAGGGTACCACTGAATCTACCGCTTTTGACAGGACCTATGGATGGAAACTGGCTGCATTGATGTTTAAGGATTACCCGATATGCGGAGTGGGTATGTTTAATTACCCGGAATTTTACGTACCTTACAACCTTCAATACCGACTCAAAGCAGACAAATACCCCAAAAGGGATCCTCACATTAAAAGAGTTGCTCACTCCACACCTATCGAGTGGATCGCGGAAACCGGTATTCTGGGTTCTTTGATTTTGTCTTTAATGTTTCTCTCTATCCATTCCAATTGGAAAAATCTTCATTTGTCCTGTAAATCCGATCCGTATGAATCCATTCAATATATAAAAGCACATAATAACGCTACCATCATCTCTATGATCGGATTTTGGACTGGAGCCCTCTTTGTTTCCGTTCTTTTCTGGCCTTTTTTCTGGACACTGGTTCTTTTTAATGAAATGGGTAACAACGTGCATTCGCAAACTTTTATTGCCAAAACTGGTAAGGGTCTTTAAAGCTTATTACTGGAGTTTTTATGCATATCATTGTGTTCAATGAATATTACCCTAATCCCTTCAAACCATCTCTGACTACCGAGATCGAACAGTTCCTGAACGACAATCACAAATTGACTCTTTTTGCCATGGGTGGTTACTGGAATCCTATCGATCCAAAGGTAAGGGAGTTAGGTCTTGACCGCCTTATCCGTTATTTACCCACAACGCTAAATTCATTGCCCCGTTTTTTGGGGAGCAGCACAAAAGCTTTGCTTCGTAATCCTTTGGGCAGGATATCGGCTGCGACTCGCATAATCCGATCTTCTTCAAGCTTTAAACGCAACCTCATCAATATTTTCCGTATGTTGCAGTTGCCACTTTCTTCTCCTGATCTTTGCCTGGTGCACAATTTGAATACCATGCGAAGTCTTACCTTTTTAAGATCTCTTTATCCTGGAGTACCAGTGGCACTCTATTATCATGGTGGAGAACTCCCTGGTATGTCAATAATCAGTAATGACATTGCAGCGTCAGCTTTCGATTCAGCAAATGTTGTCTTTACCAATACAGAAAACTCAAAAAGCCAGGCTATCAGTCGTGGTTGCCCTCCTCATAAAATATTTGCCATTCCAGTGGGTTTTAATATCTCCGAATTCAAACCGCCAAAGCAGCGTCAATACTATCGCCAGAAGCAGTTACGCTTACTGTCGATAGGAAGATTCAGCGTAGAAAAAGGCTTGATTTATGCCTTAAACGGGCTTGTCCAACTAATAGACCAGGGTATTACACAATGGCAATATCGACTTATCGGTAACGGGCCTCAAGAGGCAGAGTTGAAAGATTTTGTTAAGAATAACAATATCACAGACAAAGTGCTTTTTCTGGGATTATTGTCCAGGAAAGAGGTTCTTTCAGAGCTGGAGCAAGCCGATGCATTACTTCTTCCCAGCATCTCTATAGGTGTCTGTCAGGAATCTCAGGCTTGTGTAGTACAGGAGGCAATGCTAATGAAGACTCTGGTAGTTACTACACAAACCGGTGGAGTACCCGAATCGATCGCACCCCAGATGCAGCGTTTCTGCCTGCCGGCACAAGACTCTTCAGCAATTGCCGAGTGTATAAAAGAGCTGATGTCGCTTGATCAGTCGCAATGGCAGATTTTGGGAGAGGCTTGCAGGGACTTTGCGGTTTCCAATTATGACATCACACGTCTCATTAAGAAAATGCTGGAGTGTTGTTTCAGAACTGAATCTTATGCTTAGTAATCTTTTTTATTGTATGTTTTCGTGCAATTGTGTTGCCCCCTAAATCCCCCAAGGGGGGACTTTAAGATAGCATAATGTAACTGTGAACTTGACCATAGGGTTTTATAAAATGTTGCTTTGGGCGCTCTTAAGTCCCCCTTTGGGGGATTTAGGGGTGGGAGCAATTCTTTGTTTAGCTTCACTTGTCTATCTTTACCTGATTCCTAAATGCGTTACACCCTTCAATTCAATTTGTTAGAAAAAAACCTTACGGCTATGTGCTTCAGACTTGAATAGTATTTTGAAGTATACGCAAAAACACTAAATCTTACTCTTTTTTCCTTGTTCGTGTATATTCGTGTCATAGTCTTATTCTTATTAGTGAGCATTCGTGTAACCTGCATAATGGGAGTAGTATGGAACGATTATTCACTGATCAAGACACCTTCTTTGAACGCTTACAAATTCAAATACCAAGCAAGAAAAGAACAGGAATGTAGGTCTCTATCAGTTTCGAATTTCGCATTTCACAGGTGCAGGATATTCTCTCCTGCTTTACCGGATCTGGCATTAAAATTGAAGTTTATCATTATCAAAACTTTATTCCGTTAAAAAACTATCTATGACATCAGATTAAAAAGATTATGTACATTTTTTCTATCATCCACAGGTCCATTTCTCTTTTTTCCAGAAGACAGCGACTGTTTTTTATTCTGCTGATGATTTTCTTTTTATTTTCGGCTCTAGTTCAGGTGGTGGGTTTAGCGAGCATAGGACCTTTTATTGCTCTTCTATCAAACACATCTGCCATAGAAACCAACAAGGTTCTTAATTTTCTCTATGATTATTTCAGTTTTACATCTACCAGAGTATTCATGGTAGCAGTTGCATTCGGTTCATTATTTATGACTATTTTCTCCAATCTTACCTCCATTCTGACACTATGGTTACTTATTCGTTTTACAATGTTTATCGGTGGAGATATCCAGAGGCGACTTTTTGAAAATCTTATGTTTCGCCCTTATCTTTTCCATAAATCCAATAACTATTCGGAATCCATCTCTTTAATAAGTCAACAGGCTCCCCGCTTTGTATACATGGTGATGCAGTCGATTCTTCTCTTATTCAGCAATCTTTTCGTAGCTTTGGTTATCCTGGGCGGACTGGTTTATCTTAGCCCTGCAACGGTTCTTATAACCGGATTTCTCCTTGGACTTACCTATCTATTAACTTATGTATTTTTAAAAAAAGCCCTGAAAAGACATGGTGATGCAATCTCGGAAAGAAATGCCATGGTTCAGAAAATTCTTTCAGAAGCTTTCATAGGAATAAAAGAAGTAATACTCAGCAGATTGCAAAAAATCTTTGTGGATAACTTCAGGACAGTCAATTCAAGAGGGCTCTACTCCACATCATTTATTTCTCTGAGCGGGGATATTCCCAAGTTTATAATCGAAACAGTGGCATTCAGTGTTATTTTTATTTCAGCAATAATTATCCTGTTAACCAATCAGAACACACAATCTATCGTTCCCTTTCTCAGCATTTATGCCATCGCCGGTTATAAGTTAATCCCAACTATGCACCAGATTTACAAATCTGTTTCAGCCCTGAGCGCACATGGCGCGGTTTCCTTCTCTCTTTATGAGGAATTACACCAGGACTGCGTTATCGATTACAATAACGACCAATCAGAGTTAAGCTCGATTCATACTATACAATTAAAAAATATTCATTTTAAATACCCCAGTGCACAGAACACAACCCTGGAGAATATCAATGTCTCCTTTCATCACAATATGATAAATACCATAGCAGGGCATTCCGGTTCAGGTAAATCCACTCTGGTCGATCTGCTCCTTGGGCTTTTAAAGCCGGATTCCGGAATGATTCTCATTGACAATAAGCTGGCAGATAAAGAAACAATGATTCGATTGCAGCGCTCATCCGGTTATGTCCCTCAACAGATTTTTATTCTGGATGACACTGTAATTTCGAACGTGGCTTTTGGAGTTAATAGCAACCTTATAAGTGAGAATGAAGTGATAAGGGCCCTTAAGCAGGCAAACGCCATGAGTTTTGTGGAAAATCTTCCCCACGGTATTCATACCAGACTGGGGCAGGATGGGAAACTGCTCAGCGGAGGACAACGTCAGAAAATTGGTATAGCCAGAAGCCTTTACCGGAACCCAAAAATCCTTATCCTGGATGAGCCCACCAGTGCCCTGGATATCGAATCAGAATACGATTTCATGATGCTTTTACGTAAGCTAAAATCTCAGGTCCTCATTATAGTAATCTCACATCGGCCTTCAGCATTAAAATATTCCGATAAAATAACCCTGATGCAAAATGGGAAAATCGAATCTCATGGAACATTTCAACAGCTAAAAGAGATCAGCCCGGTTTTTATTGATATTCTTGATAAATGCACTCTAGAGTAACCTCCGTGATCAACAATCAGAAAATTGCCATTATTACTCTGGTTCCTGATACAGGGCATACAACCAGCCTTCTGCATTTTGGACGTTTGCTGCAGGACAATGGTGCAGAAGTCCATTTCTTTGGCCCGCACGAAAATGCCCTGTTATGCCAGGAAAATAATATCACCAGCACTACATTTCTGATTGAGAGACCACTTGGTTACCAGGACTGTCTGGCCAGATATTCAAGAACAAGACCTTTCTGGAGAGAAGCCATTTTTAATAAATGGTTGTATATTAATTATTTCGAAAAAGTTAACTACTATGGGATACGGAAACAATCTCTTCTAACCAGTTTGCTTGAAGATTTCAATCCTTCTGCCATTCTTTGTGACGGTCATCAATTTTCCCAAACCAGCGAACTGATCGCCTTAAAGTTAAGCTGTCCTGTAATACTGAATAACCCCTATGGAGGTTATTATGTTTATCAGAACGACAATCACATATCAATTTCAAGAATCAGTTCTTTTGACAAGGTTTTCTTACCGGTTTTCAAGAAATCTCTGGGAAAGATCTATACAGAATACAGTAAATGGTTTAACAGAAATAAATTCCTCTCCGATGAAATCATCCATGATTTCCTTACCCAATACTGGAATAATTATTATAGTAATACCGATTTTCAGGGTTTACGCAAACTGATAATATCATCGGGCATTGGAATTTTAGAAAAAAAGTATTTGGCTGACCAAATTACTATCCCTGAAGAAGTTTTTCAGGTTGGTCCCATCCCTTACACCACCACTAATCTTCTCAGTGATGAGCTGTCCAATTGGCTGGATCAGGATTCTAAGCCGGTAATTTATATATGTCTGGGAACAATGGTCAAAGGTATTTTTCCGTTTTTTTCAACTATTATCAGGGTCGCACTCACTGAGGGATTCAGAATATTGTGGAGTTATTATAAAAAGCCCTGGAAAGATTCGCTGGATTCAAAACATTTACGCTGGGAGAAATGGGTACCCCAGGTGGATATACTCGCTCATAAAAATGTAAAGCTTTTTATCTCCCATTGTGGTGCAGGAGCAATAAAACAAGCCCTCTGGTTTTGCAAACCAATCATTGCTATTCCAATTCTATGGGATCAGTTTTACAATGCCTGGGTATTGGAGCAGCTTTGTGGAATAGCTCCCCTGAACTGGAATTCTATTAGCACCAAACAAATTCAATCGCAGATCAAAGACATTCAAGATAGAATGGGAAGGTTCAGGAAAATCTGTGCTGAGTACAAAGAGACGGAAGCAAGCAAAGTTATACTTGACAGGCTTAGTAACTTCATTTCAGACCACTGATCCCTGATCTCTTCTGCCCAATTGTTTTGCTTAATAATTCCTCTGAACTTGTTACTTATCTGAGTTCGCGGACATTTACTGGCCAGTTTTTAAGCGCATTATTTGGGATCAGTAATGTCCGGTTAATTTAACAAACATAAGATTGCATAAAAAGTAGGGTACGCAAACAAATTCCAAATCACAAGCACCAAATCCTAAACAAATCCCAATAACCAATCATTCAAAACCCAAACAAGAAAAGAACAGAAATGGGAGGTGTCTATTCTATTTCAAATTTCGAGTTTTCCATTCCTAC
>JAAYPC010000118.1 GCA_012519985.1 Fibrobacter sp. | reverse complement strand
TGAAATTACCGCAGAAACTTGCTTGCCTTACCCTTATAAGACATTCATTTCAAATTTGTGCCCGTTAAAATAGTAAAACAGCAAAAAGAATGCAACTTCTTTTTTTAATGTTTTTACCACTCTGCGGGTTGCCATCACCCAATACGCCTTCAGGTGATCGCATATTGTCGGTATTTTAATGAGCAGACCCCGATTCTAAGAATCGAGGTCGATAATATAATAATAATGGGAAAAAGAAGTCAAGGGCTAAAAATTCCATTCTACTTTAAGTAAAACAGATGAACTATTACGAGTAAATTGCAATCAGTATTTATCGTAGGCCGGGCATTCACTCAGCCGCACCTCTTTATTATTATCCAGAAAATAGTTGAGATGCCACTCACCAGGAAAAAGGAGTACCGTCTCTCCGTTTTTATCCCTTGCAGATTCCACCCCATTGGGGAAATGACATTTGGCATCAAGCTCACACCCCTTCTCCAACCATCTCACCAGCTTCCAGTTTGTCATCTCTATTCTGGCATCGGTTCCATATTCGTTTTTCAGACGAAACTGAACCAGATCAAACTGCAAAGGCCCCACTGCTGCAAGAAGCGGAGTTCGTCTGGCATTATTGGTCACCTCAAAGCAGTGTACCAAACCCTCCTGAACAAGCTGGTCGAGACCTTTCTGAAATCGCTTGTAATTGGAGGGTAACGGATTATGAAGAAAAGCAAAACATTCCGGAGGAAAACTGGGTATTTCGTCATATACGATATCTGCATCCTCACTGAGTGTGTCTCCAATTGACAGATAATCTGCTCCCACCATTCCGATTACATCCCCTGGAAATGCTTCATCAATAGAGACCCGCTCTCTTCCGAAGATCGCATTAGAGTTGGAGAGACGAAGTTTTTTACCAGATTGTACATGTACAACCGGCATGTCTCTGGTAAATTTACCAGAGACAATTCTGACAAATGCCATTCTGTCACGATGCAGGGGATCCAGATTTGCCTGAATCTTGAACACAAACCCGGAAAATTTCTGATTCTCAGGCGCGATCTCAAAATTTGCAGAGATACGGGGTGCAGGTGGAGGAGACAGTTCAATGAAGCCATCAAGTAACAACTGTATTCCGAAATTATTTGCCGCACTGCCGAAAAAGACGGGTGTAGTTTTTCCCCTGAGAATATCATCCAGATTGAATTTAACCCCCACCTCTTCCACCATAGCAACTTCTTCACAAATTCGTTCATAGGTATTTTGGTCTAGAAGATTCCGCACGACCTGGTCGGTAATCCCGTGTGTAGCAACCGGAGCCCTGAAGGCCCCACCTATGGTTCTCTCAAATAAATGAACCAGACCCGTTTTGCGCTCCCAGACTCCTTTAAAATCAACACCTGAGCCTAAAGGCCAATTCATGGGATAAGCAGAAATTTTAAGCACCTGTTCTATCTCATCGAGAATTGCTAAAGTATCCAAAGCCGGGCGGTCAAGCTTATTAACGAAGGTCACAACAGGAATGTTCCTTCTTCTGCATACCTCAAAAAGTTTACGCGTCTGCTGTTCGATACCTTTACCACCATCTATTACCATAACTACCGAATCTACAGCAGTGAGTACCCGGTAGGTATCTTCTGAGAAATCGTTATGACCAGGCGTATCCAGAAGATTTATCCTGTAACCATTGTAATCGAAATTAAGAACAGTAGAACTGACCGATATACCTCTTTTACGCTCTATCTCCAGCCAGTCGGAAACCGTTTTGCGTTCCTTTTTTCTGGCAGTAACCGAACCTGCAAGCTGTACAGCTCCCCCGTATAAAAGCAGCTTTTCGGTCAGAGTCGTTTTTCCGGCATCCGGATGAGAAACTATGGCAAATGTTCTTCTCCGGTGTATCTCATGATTGAAATCCATTATCAAGTACTCCTTATTTAACTAACTTCAGATATTTAACCATTAAAACGGCTCATGAATAATGAAAAACCAAACCAAAATTGAATTGTATAGATTTAATCAGAAATGTGCGGTATGGAGAAAAAAACAATTCAAAGTAGTATTCATGACGGTGTAATCTGACCGTAAAAGGTATCTGGTAAAAAATCAGGCATTCAAATATAATCTCTGCCGATTTTTGCGGAAATTTTATAAATACTCGTACGCCTTCTGTTACTTCTACGAAAGATACCTCTACCTTACGATGAGCACCCTTGCCGGGCTACATCATCAAGTATCTGTACCATGCCGGGTACGCATAACCATAAAAAAAGGCCGGACACATTTCTGTGTCCGGCCTTTCAAGTTAGTTTAAATCTCTAAAAAGATTTTTTTACTTTAACACATTCAAAGATGTCTGCATGGAGACTTCTTTTCCGTTAACATCGACACCACTGAGCTTAACTATGTAAATTCCAGAAGCCAGAGTGTTAGCCGAGATATTTTCTGAAATTCTGCTTACTTTAGCAATATTGCTACTTTGAACCATACATCCCTTAGCATCAAAAAGGCTAATTTTACCTTCGGCTATGCCAGTTTTGCCTGCCCAGTTGATATTAATTCTACCGTTCCTATAAGAAGCAGCAAACCTGACGTCGTTTACCTTGTTCACTTTTGTTAGCACCGGAACAGCCTTGCCTAAGTAAATATTATCTATAGAAAGGAGTCCTTCGGTACCTTCATCGCCCTGAACTTTGATCTGAATTTTTGCCAAAGCGGATTTGTCCAGCGGAATATGTTTATAGACATCCCAGTCTTCGTGAGCTTTCAAACTGTCGAAATAGATCTTTACAGCTTTCCATTCCTCTTTAGTATCCTGAAGATCTCTATACCAGACGACACCACTACCGCGTTTATCTTTTCTATTTGGATGTTTTGCATCGGGAACATCATTTGAATCACTGATTTCCAGAGTAGCCTTTTTAACACCTGCAGTTTTGTAATGAAAATAGATATAATCATAATTTGATGCATTCCAGTATTCGCAGTCCAAAGAATCGTATACATTGATTCCAATTCCTACAAATCCTCTTATCTTCACTCCATCTTCTTCACGAATGACAGGTTTGCCCAGTTTGAAATAGAGATAAGGAGCAGTCCCTTTATCGTCTGGTCCAGTTTTGTCTTCAAACAGAAGATCCAAACGTTTAGTTTTATCATCTCTTTCGGCACCTTCGATAACTTCTGATTTCCCATTGATTTCAGCATCATCATAAGCATACCAATATGATTTAAAATTAGGGAATTTTACCTCGTTTTTCGGATTTTTCTCGAATGTAGCGAAGGCGTATTTTCCGGTAGTGTCACCCATATCTGCCCATTTTGTTTCCAATGTAGGTGATAAGTAGGTCCAGTCTAAGATCTCGATATCATCTAAATCCAATACTCCTTCGGTTATTTCATCATTTTTCTCACCATGTACTTGCCAGGCAAATTGAACCACTTCTGTGAGGTCCAGAGGGTCTTTAGCTTTGTGCCATCCAGGTTGAGTCAATTCTGAGAATAATACTTCAAATTCTTCCCATTCATCGGTAGCGATAAGGTCTTTTCCATGGTAAGCAAATGTTTCAGCATCTATAATCGACCTGGTTTCAACCTGAAATGTGACAGTAAGAGGCTCGCCCCGCGATCTCATTTTAAATCTGACTCCGGTTGCTTCAGTGGGTTTAGTCAGGTCAATCTGCTTTGCAGAGAGCCCAGTACCAATACCCACAAAAGGTTTTGCTTCATATTCCCCTTCAATAGCTGTCCAGTTTTCACCAAATTCAAAAGGCATAGTAGCAAATTTATTACCATCACTGGAAGAGTCCACAGTGAAAACATAATCTTTCATTGTGTGCTTATTACCATTTTTCAGAGTAATTTCTTTGTCTTTATATTCGACCTTTATTACTGAAGGTTTACTTTCCGGAGCAGAAGTCGGCCGGTCATCCGCTTTTGTACCGGCGAAATCATCATAATAGAACCAGTATCTTTCTAATTCATTCTCATTGGTTGCATCTTGATGATTATCCAACAATTGATTTGCCGCATAAAGCGACAGCGCCGTAGCAACTGTAGTCAATCCAAATAAAGCCTTTTTAAATTTAAAACGTCCCATAAAACCCCTCATTTTAAGTTAAGAAACATTAAACGAATTGTATTTGTTCATTTAGTATACACTTTTTTCAGAGTGGTTCATTTTGGTTCTGAAAAGAGCATTCATTAGTTAATTAAACCTGACCAGAGATTAGATTGAATTTAATCGCAGATAATATAGTTGCTCAGGTTATTACTGTCAAACATTTTATTTTAAGCTATTTTTGTATTTTAATGAACTTTATATGTGATTCAGGTAACTATAATAGTGGAAAATAACTTAAAACAGGCAATAATCGGTTATAACCATATTTTGGGGGGTATTTTTGATGGTTCGCAAACTATTCGTTAAGCTTATAACAGGATTTATAATCGCAGGTTCTCTATTTTCTACATATTCACAAACACCAGTTGAAAGACATGGAAAATTATCAACCAGTGGTCCTTATCTGCTTAACCAGCATGGTCAGATTGTGCAATTAAGAGGAATGAGTTTTTTCTGGAGCAGATCGGATTGGGGCGGAACCCCTTTTTATACCAAAGATTGGGTTCAGTTTTTGAAAAGGGATTGGAAATGTACTGTTTTAAGAGCCGCATATGATAGAGATCAAGGACACAATAACGGATGGAACGAGGTAAAAACCGTAATTAATGCTTGTATAGATGAAGGAATTTATGTGATAATCGACTGGCACTCTCACACAGCTCACAATCAACAGTCTGATGCAGTTAGTTTCTTCGCCAGCCAGGCAAGAGAATACAAAAACACCCCAAACGTGATTTTTGAACCATTCAATGAACCCATTGCTGCAGGAGGTGCTTCAGATAAAGATGGTGGCATTGATAATGCAAAAATAACCTGGAAAGCCATTAAACCCTATCTTACTGCAGTGACTAAGGCCATTCGCAACGAAGGTGCAGACAACCTGATAATTCTGGGTACACCTTATTATGCTCAACACGTAGGGGTGGCATCAAATGATCCAATCCTGGATGATGATGGAAAGCCATTTAAAAATGTGGCTTATGCATTTCATTTCTACGCAGCCAGTCATGGTCCCGAAGCCTACTACGTAAAACAAGAAGGAACCGGTGGTTACGAGCCAACCTATCTGGCACCGGCATTAGGGAAAGTACCACTCTTTGTCTCAGAATGGGGGACTTCGCACAGTAACGGTGGCCAGGATGGTTATAATTATGTTGATGGTAATAATACAGATTGGTGGTTTAATACCTATATCAATAGCGAGTATCATCTGAGCCATTGCAACTGGTCAGTTTCCGATTTCCAGACCTCAAGTGCATTTTCAGGTGGTTCCAGAAACCCCAGTGCCTCTGGTGCGCTGGCAAAAAAATGGATCTCCACACCCAGTGAGGATTGTTGGGAAAGACCTGATGTAGCAGGTAAAGATGGCACCAGCAAAGACACTGTCATTTCCATGCCAGGCACTCATTCAGCAGCCTGGTTTAATAAATATTTTGGTGCAGGTGTTGACACTATTACAGTTCCTTTTGGCAGTAAAAGAGACAAGGTTGATGCCCGGGATACTAAAAACAAAGCACTGTCTATTAGCACCATGGGCGCAATAAACTGGGTTAGCTACAACATAAAATCATCGCAGCCGACTAAATTTATTCGTTTACGCTATCTGGCGCTAAATGCTTCAGGAGAGATAGATATTTCCATAGGCTCTACTTCTGTAGGTAAAGTCGAGATAAAAAAAGATACTTCCTGGGCATACGCAGACGCAGTGCTAAATGTTCCATCCGGCCAACAGACACTCAAGTTTAATTTTAACAATACCAGCGGAAATTATTGGATAGAATGGTTCGAACTTGCCGACACAATGACCGGAATTGCTCTTCCTGCTACTGTTGCAAATAATACTAAAATTGATTTTTCTGTAATTAAGAACGGGTTTTCCGCACATTTACCTGTGTCACATGGCTTTTCATCATACTCCATTGTGACTCCTGACGGCAAAATAATCAAAAGCGGATTCTTGAACCAGAATGCAAGCAGGATATCGCTCGAAAATAAGGCAAATGGAGTTTGTTTCCTTAAATTGAATCGAACAAACGGTACTGGAACTGTTAAAACTTTTGTAATAAATAATTAAATCTCTAAATCTGAAATTTCAATTGTTGAGGTAAAAATGAAAAAAGCACTACTCCTTCTTCTATTTGTATCATTTACGATACCAGTATTTGCACAGACCAAAAACTACCGCCAATTACATGATATGCTTATCAAATTCTACGGCTACCAGCGTGCAGGTCTGAAAAACGGTTCGGCCAATAATCTAAACCCTGGATTCAAGGATGCCTCCCATAGTGGTGACAGTTATGGAAGTACCGCACTGGATGGTGGCTGGTACGACGCCGGTGATTATATCAAATTCGGAATGCCTTTAGGATATACTGTTTACTGCCTTCTTAAGGGTTATGATGTTTTCCCCAGCGCATATTCTGACAACTACTCCTGGGATTATGGAGCAAAAGATGGAATTCCTGATATTCTTAATGAGGTTAAGTATGCAACCGATTACATCAATAAAGCGGTGATAAGCAAAGATCAGATCGTTCTGGATGTAGGAAAAGCAGACGAAGAACACAGAACTTGGGGAGTAGTGAATGGTAATGGAAGATCCGGTGATAAAATCGTGCTCTGTTCCGGAGCCGACATACCTCTTACTTATGCTGCCTGTCTGGCCCTGATGTCAACACTATACCGTAAGTATGATGCCAAATATGCAGATACCTGTCTGGAAAATGCAAAAATTGCATTCGAGTTTGGTAAAAAGAAATATGATGCGAAAAATTTCTTCTGCAATCCTCAGTATAAAGATGGTAAACCACTATACCACTATGAAGATGGTGATGGAATAATCGAAGACCGTATGGTAGCAGCAGGAATTGAACTTTACCGGGCTACTAATGATGGCGATCCTATCTATAAAGAATACGCTCGCAAGAGCATTTCAGAGTTTTATAACTGCATGGGATACCAGTTTATCGGCCCCCTGGCCGCTTTCGAGGTCTGGAGACAGGGTCTCGCCGATGCAGGCGCACTTATTGCCAATACCGGATTCATTGAGGGGAAAGTGAAAAAAGAGGGAATATTTACCGACATTTACCTGAATAGCGGCTGGGGAACGGCACGTGAGGCAGGCTCTGCTGCATTTGAGTTTGCTTTGGCTTATGTTACCTCCTCCAGCACATCTATGCGGGAAAAATACTTAAAAAGAGTAACTGATCATGTAAACTGGGTCGCAGGCTACAAAGGCAACAGATCCTATGTTGTAGGTTTCAACGGGTCGCCTGCTACTAATATCCATTACCGTTCACCAGGTACTCCAAATGGAGCACTGGTCAGCGGACCCGATGGTAATGGAAACTGGTCAAATGATGGAACAGCAGATTTTTGTGAAGTGGCAATTGATTATAACGCAGGTATAACTGGTGCCGTGGCATTTTTACTGGCAATGGAAAACCCTGGAAATGCAGTTAAAGTTACCACCCCATTTTCTGCCACTCCAAAGGAAAATGCGAATTTTGAAACTGGCACAGTTTCCCTGAAAGCCGCTTTTTCAGAACCGGTAAAATGGATAGTTAAGATCACCGGTGCTTTCGGATCAAAAACATTTTCCAAAACCAGTAACAGTATTGATGAAAAGTGGGATGGAAGCGCTGACGAGGGCATGTTCCTAAGCGGTGAAACAGTACGTCTCTCCGTTGCTGTCGAAGATAAGGAGATCGCAGTTTATGATTTGGTAAATTTGTCTGGGACTTCAGTGTACATCAGTCAGAACAAGGTGCCATCACCAAAAAGCGGCGATAAAATTGTAGATAATTTTGATGATCTGGACACTGCCAATAATATAAATGGTAAATGGATTCCGATTGGTACTGAAGCCGGTGCTTCAAGAACGAAGCTGCGTTTCGAAAGCGACTCCGATGCATTAACTATCGCAATGAGCGTAAAAACTAACGGCCCCGAAACCTTTGGCGGAGTCAAAACTACTTTTAATAGTGATGGCACTCCGGTTTCCATTGGACCCGCAAAATCAATACTCTTTGACTTACGGGCAAATAAGGAGGCTTTTATCTATGTCGAGCTCGAACAGTCTGACATCACAGATAGTGCCTATCATAGTGTAAAAATTCCTGTTATGAAAAATTTCAGCACCTATCGTCTGAATATCTCTGATTTCAAGCAACCAGACTGGAAAAAATCAGAAGTTCCACTCAATCTGGGCAAGATAACCGCTCTGCGTTTCACTAATTACGATTCTACAGGGATGATCTCCTATTACTTGGATAATGTATACATTGAAGACCTGAATATCGGTGGTAGTTCTGTAGTGAAATACTCTCCAAACGGGTTAAATACCACTCTGAAACCGGTGTTCTCCAATGGTACTTTAACATATCATAACCTGCCCCAGTTAAATGGCTCCATGAAACTGTCCATCTTCAATGTAGCCGGAAAATTAGTAATGCAGAAGCAACTTGGTGAAACCGGAGGAACAAGAACGTTTTCTTTATCCGGGCTTCCTTCCGGAATGTATACACTGATACATTCGCATAACGGAAATACAGTGGGAGACCGGATCAAACTTACACATATTCAATAAATCATTTCTCCATTATTACTTTTTAAAAAAAACCTGCTTATTGCAGGTTTTTTTTATTTTTATGCATACATTACACGAAATAACGATATTAAATTAAATGAAATCTGAATCTAAAATCATATGAGTTCAACATATATGCAGACACCTGTTCAAAGACACGGAAAATTATCGACCAACGGGCCATACCTTCTAAACCAGCATGGACGAATTGTTCAGTTAAGGGGAATGAGTTTTTACTGGAGTAACCCCCTCTGGGGTGGAACCAGGTTTTACACCAGAGACTGGGTTAAATTTCTTCGGGATGAGTGGAAATGCACTGTGGTAAGAGTAGCTTATGACAGAAACGAAGAAAACGATAACGGATGGGATGATGTTAAAACCATAATCGATGCGGCTATTGCTGAAGGTATTTATGTGATAATTGACTGGCACTCTCACACCGCCCACAATCAGCAGGCTGCAGCAGTCGATTTTTTCACTCGGCAAGCCAAAGTATATAAAGATACGCCCAATGTAATCTTTGAAATTTACAATGAACCTATTATCGCTTCTGCTTCCCAACCGATGGACGGAAGCGTTGAAAACGCCAGAAAGACCTGGGCTCTCATTAAACCATATCTTAAAGCGGTAACCAAGGCTATCCGTAATGAAGGCTGTGATAACCTGGTGATCGCAGGTACTCCCTATTACTCCCAGCATGTGGGAGTCGCAGCAGATGATCCAATTATTGATGATGATGGAAAACCTTTTAAGAATGTCGCTTACGCATTTCATTTCTATGCTGCAAGCCACGGTCCTAATGCCTATTATGTAAAAATGGGTGATGGAGAAGGTGGCTACGAACCGAACTATTTAGCATCGGGATTAGGAAGAGTTCCAGTTTTTGTTTCTGAATGGGGTACTACCCATAGTGATGGTGGGCAGGACAGTCACACTCATATAGATGAAGAAAATACTGACTGGTGGTTTAAAACATACATTAATAGCAAATATCATCTGAGCCATTGTAACTGGTCGGTTTCCGATTTCCAGCCTTCAAGTGCATTTTCAGATGGATCCAGAAACCCGAGCACCTCTGGTTTAGTGGCAAAAAAATGGATCAGCACTTCTTATACCGATAGCTGGGAGATGCCCTGATAAAGATGAAATGGAATCGGATTTTTAGAATGCTATTTCTCTATAATTGAACCATGAGGGAGGCGGATCCGACCGACTTGCCCCAGAGATGAAATTTTTACAGATCAAACAATTAACTCTGGGACGGAACAAGCCACCCTCATAACCGGACACTACTGATAAGAAATATTAATCGAGAAACTCCCTCTTAAAACAACCCGGGCCTTAATATCCGCTTTCCAATTCGTTTCCACCCAACAACCCGCTCCTGACCTTTTTACTCCCTGTCTACTATCATTTCTACTGTTTCCCCAGAGATAAAAAATTCACGGCTCACAAAATTACCTCCGGGGATACAGGATCCTCAAAGTATCTACTAATACCAAATTAACTCCTTGTCATCTTTCAACTCATTAACTCCGCATGGCACATCTGTTGCCTTCTATTCCATTTAGTTAAAAGGATTATCCTCTTCTTTAAAGAGTTCTATTCCCAGCAGTATGGTTATCGGAAATAGTTTTCCGGTTCAAAGGAGCAATTGTGGAAACAAACGAAATGATCGATAAACTCAACTCTCTGATCCGCCTGGATAATGATGCATTAAGCAGCTACAATAAAGTTATCGAAGTGATAGAAGAAGCTACCCTGAAAGCTGAAATTACCAGGTTTCGAGATGATCACAAGAGACATGTTTCGGTTTTATCGGAACTGGTAAAAAGCTACGGTGGGGAAGCCTCGACTGAGCAGAAAGATATCCGGAGGTTGTTTCTGGGTGGAGCAACAGCTCTTCAGTCACTTTTTGGAGTAGAAGGTGCTCTTAAAGCTCTTCATACCGGTGAAAAAATCACCAATAAGAACTACTCTGAATCGGTTCAATGGGACGTTCCTGAAGATGTAAAAACCGTGCTCAAGGAAAATTATGCAGATGAGCAACGACATATCCGATTTGTAGAATCTGCCCTTAGAGATAAGGTATGGGAGAAACGTTAAATTTCATTCTTCTATCCAGATGTTACCGGATTCACTCTGTTTGCAGAGCTTCGTAAGAAGGGTACTATCTGTTAGATAGAATTATGGAAAGTTAACCCTTTTCCGCCTTGTTTTTTCCCTGGGTAAGGAATAAATCAAGATGGGAAATCATCTCCCTTCAGAAAAGGAAAAATATGATTCATATTTCTGAGAAATGTTTACGCTCTTTGAATCAGGAGCCGGGTGGCTCGGTTTGTGTGATGTACAGATACCGCACAATGGACAAAAGCACTCAAACTTTACTTCGTTTAAAAGATGGCATCGCAGTCATAGAAATGGTGAGTGATCACAGGCTTAATCCCGCACAAATCGCAAAAATCTATGGTACAGAACCAGATCTGATCACCATCGACAGAGAAGATCAATACCCAGATTCTGCAAAGAACAGTCCTGTCCCTGGATAAAAGAGATTGATTCCCATGTATTTTCAATAAAAACGCTGCTTCTGTTACTTTTAAATACCTGAGATTAAACCTTTTTTAGTATAGATAGTCCGGGCTGATAATATGTTTCCCCAAGATGTTGGATCATTGCAGGGAAAACTCAGGAAGTTTCCGTATCATCTTGCCAATTTTCCTGTAACATTAATAAACCAGTAAATCATATTTCGTTTTTAAACAAGAGTGGCTATCACTATTTTTGGTTATCTGAACTAATTATAAACATTTTACAGGGAGCAGAAATGAATCGATTTTTCTTATTGGCAGGGGTATGCGCTTTTGCATTGTTTGCATCCAGTTGTGAAAAAAGTGGCAAACAACCCAATGTGTCAAATGATCCAATTACCACTTTTGAAGATTCGGTAAGCTATATCATTGGTTTCAACATGGGCGGTTCACTCAGGGAAATAAAGGATGAAGTAAATCTGAATCTGCTGATGCAAGGGATAAGTGACATAATCAACGGAAATGAAACAAAGATTACCCGTGAAATGGCCAATTCCATAATGAGACGTTTCGATGAGCAGATGCGTGAAAAGGTGAAAAAAGCCGAAGATGAAAAATGTGCCAAAAACAAGGCTGAAGGAAGTAAATTCCTGGAAGAGAACAAGAGTAAAGATGGTGTGATTACAACAGCCAGCGGACTTCAATACATCGTTCTTAAGGAAGGTAGTGGTCCCAAGCCCAAAGAAACCGATCAGGTAAAAGTCAATTATTTTGGAACGCTGATTGATGGGACAGAATTTGACAATTCCTACAAACGAGGGCAGCCTGCCGAATTTCGGGTCAGTGGAGTAATCAAGGGCTGGACAGAAGCATTACAGCTTATGAACACCGGAAGCAAGTTTAAAATCTTTGTTCCATCGGAACTGGCCTATGGTGATCGCAGCGCCGGTCCTCAGATCGGGCCAGGATCGGTGTTGATTTTTGAAATCGAACTGCTGGAAATTGTTAACACAGACAAAAAATAAATACTTTTAAACCACAGCTATTTTTATGTGTCTGGAGCAGGTATCCTATTTGAAGCCGGTTTTACCGGTTCTATATCACTCCAGGCACATTTATTTAACTCAAATTGTCCATTAGACAGGGACTTAAATTA
>JAAYPC010000117.1 GCA_012519985.1 Fibrobacter sp. | reverse complement strand
TCCTAATATTGGCTCTGGAAAGATAATACTGAGACACGATAACGATGCCTTCTTTAGATCAAAATCCGGTGGTGTAGTTATAGTTGTCACGTTGCCTCTTCCCTTAGATGGATCAAAAGTCTATGTCACTCTTAAGATCTACGATCTGGCAGGAAATCTGGTTAATTATTCAGATAAAGCAGATGTTATGGACGATCTACAAAAACAGAATTATGATATAACTAAGCTTCAGGCATCCCAGTTTACTTTGAAATTTTTATGGTCAGGTACATCTAAAAATGGTATGAAACTAGCTCCGGGAGTATATAAAGCAATTATTACTGTAGATTATACCAACAACAGTTTATATAAAGATGCCAGAATAGTTAAAATGGTAGGAGTGCGTAAATAGAAACCTCTTACAGGCAGCAGTTTCTTAGACTGCTGCCTGTCTTTCGAAGCTAAAAAAGACGGGTAACCAACCTATTTCACGAAAAAAAATTACTTTTTATTAATCCAAATAATGTGTACTTATCTCAAATATTTCCATGTTTAAGGTGATAAACATTCCTCTTTCTAACAATTATCAGAACTCAGTTAGTTCCTTTTTGCTTTTATGAAAAATTTTCATTCACTGGTAATACATCATCAGTTTAATACACTCCCCTATCCTGAGGAAAGACTTCTGGAAATTGCTGAGAAAATCTACAGGGCAGAGAAAATTCCCCTTAGAAAAAAGACCAATCTCATTTTATGCTCAGATTATTATATCAAAAAACTAAACCGACAATATCGAAATATAGACAAGGCAACCGATGTCTTATCTTTTGAAATAGGTGATTCTGACCTGATAGGTGAAATTTATATTTCACTGGAGAGGGCAAAAGTGCAGGCAAGGCGCTTTGGGATAACCTATGATGATGAAATAATCCGGTTGTTTGTTCATGGAATGTTTCATCTTCAGGGTTATGATCATCAAGACGGTAAAGAACGAGAAGCAATGGAAAGCAAAGAGCGTAAATACATAAAATTATAGCACAGTAAAAACGAAATATTTATATTGCAATAACTTCATGCAACTCTGCTCAAGAAAATCCGCAATTTCCGGAAGACCAAGAGCTGAGAATTTCTGTTTGAGTTATTATGTTTTAGTTTAATTAATCTTATTTTTTCTACTAATTTCAAATACTTATCAAAGGAGGCTCTTTTTGGAGAGTGGCCCTGCGGTGTCCATCTTCATAGCAGGTTTAGTTTTTTCTTTTCTATTATCTGCTCTTTATTCCATCGTTAAAATAGTGTTCAATGCCATAATTGATGGGGCAAATCCGGCTGAAGGCGATGAGACGCTGAGATATTATGCCTCACAAGCACAGCAAATTCTAGAAAACAAGGCACTTTTAAACAGCACAGTATCCATTGGCCGTACTTTTGGTGCTGCTGGCTTCACGCTATTTTCTTATTTACTTTTTTGCAGAGTCTTTCCTGGCATTTCATTCTTGCAAGGTATCGCTATACCGGTTCTTTTTTCTCTTGTAGTGATATCCTTGTTCTGTTATGAAATACCACGAGCTTTTGCAATGCGGTACTTTCGCTCATACTTTCCAATTACATATACCTGTTACAAGATGTTTGGATGGTTTTTCACTCCTTTTTCAACCCTCTTTCTGGCAATTCACCGTTCAATATTAAAAGCGTTGCGCTATGATGAGAAATTCTCTTTTTTAAGCGACAAGGAAAAGGCCAGAATTGTAGAGCAAAATGACACAGAAGCTCTTGATGAAGAAGAAAAAGAGATGATCCGCAGTATATTTGATCTGGGTGAAACAACAGTACAGGAAATTATGGTCCCAAGAATCGATATTAAAGGACTGCCAGTCCAATCAAATCTTCAATCAGTGCTAAAAATGGTGCAGGAGGAAGGACATTCAAGAATTCCGGTTTTCAAGGAAACTATCGATTCTATAATAGGCATACTTTATTCAAAGGATATTCTAAGCTGGCTTGCTGAGAATGACCCAGAGAACTGGGATCTGAAAAACCTCATCAACAAACCACACTATGTTCCTGTAGGAAAAAAGGTTAATGACCTGATGGCAGAATTTAAAAAGAAACATATTCATCTTGCTATTGTGGTTGATGAGTATGGAGGGACCGCCGGTTTAGTCACAATGGAGGATATTCTTGAAGAGATTGTGGGTGATATACAGGACGAATATGATGAAGAGGAAAAGGAAGTGGTAAAAATTGCAGATAATGTATATCTGATCGACCCCCATATAGATCTCTATGATTTAAATGAAGAACTTGGCACTAATCTTGAAACAGAAGATGTAGATTACAACACTTTGGGCGGTCTTGTTTATCACGAATATGGTGATGTTCCACAGGAAAATACCGAATTCGATTATAACGGCCTACGGATTACTGTTGTTAAAATGGATAATCAGAGAATAGAAAAGGTTAAAGTTGAAATACTTCAAAAACCAGCAAATTCCATTGAGATTGATTCATTTTAAATACTCCAGGAACACAATCAGCTTTGTGTTTTCGGGTGTTAATGTTATTTTTTGAAGCTCTATTGAGTGATCCTGTACTCATCATTTGCTCCAGAAAAAAACAATTACTATTTTTTCAGCTTTAAAATTTCCAAACTGACATCAGTCGTGCAGTCAAGGAGGATAAGTTGAACATTGTTGTATGTATCAAACAGGTACCCGGAACAACTCAGGTAAAGATTAATCCTGAAACCGGGACACTCATCAGAGATGGTGTAGAGGCCGTTGTAAATCCATTTGATGAGTATGCGATTGAAGAGGCTCTCAGAATCAAGGAACGGGTCGGCGGTGTAGTCAAGGTTATTACTATGGGACCGCCTCAAGCGGAAAATGCATTAAGAAGTGCTATTGCAATGGGGGCTGATGAAGGTTATCTGATATCTGACCGGGCTTTTGCAGGCTCAGATACCTGGGCAACTTCCTATACTCTTTCCAATGGAATCAAAACTCTGGGTCAGTTTGATCTGATTATCTGTGGTAAACAGGCAATTGACGGAGACACCGCACAGGTGGGGCCTGGAGTAGCAGAGATGCTGGGGATTCCCTATGTGGCCTGGGTTAGAAAAGTCGATGAGATTACCGACAGCCACATGAAAGTTGAACGACTGATGGAAGAAGGATATGACATAATAGAGATGCCTCTTCCTGGGCTTATTACAGTTGTCAAAGAGATAAACACTCCCAGAATGGCTTCCCTGAGAGGGAAAATGAAAGCCAAAAGTGCTAAAATCAATATGATAAATGCATCCATGATGGATGTAGACACTAAGAAACTGGGACTTAAAGGAAGTCCTACTCAGGTGTTGCGCTCCTTTGTTCCGGAAAGAAAAACCGGTGGCGAGAAAATCTCCGGTGAAGTTCCGGTTCTTGTGGACAAAATTACTTCAACCATACTCGATTTAGGCGTTATAAAGTAGGAGGATTGCACGTGGGAATCAATGTAGATCTGGAAAAATGTATTGGTTGCAGTCTTTGTGTCCGGGCTTGTGCACAAAATGCAATCCAGATTACCAATAAGAAAGCAATTATCGATCTGGCCAAGTGCAATCTTTGCGCCGCCTGTGTTGATGCATGTAAACGATATCAGGCGATTTCGATTGTCAAAGATGCTGTAGAGGGTGGAGTCGATATCTCACAGTATAAAAATGTAGCGGTTTTTATAGAACAGCACGACGGAGTCGTCTCGGGTGTGTCCTATGAAATGCTTGGTGAAGGTAGAAAATTAGCTGATCAGCTTGGAGAGAAACTGCTGGCAATCCTTTTAGGCCATAACATGCACAAATGTGCGGATGAGCTTGTTAAATTCGGTGCCGACAAGGTTTATTATGTGGATGATTCCTCTCTTGTAAATTTCCAGGATGATACCTATGCACATTTGGTTTGTGATTTTATACAACAGGAAAAACCAGCAATTTTTCTGGCAGGTGCGACTGCGGTGGGTAGATCTTTCATTCCAAAAGTAGCTGCAAAAGTGTACGGAGGACTGGTTGCTGATTGTACTAAACTGGAAGTAGATACAGAAAAAAAGCTTCTTTTAGGTACTCGTCCCGCTTTTGGTGGTAATCTTATGGCCACTATTATCTGTCCTCATCATCGCCCCCAGATAGCGACTGTTCGTCACAAGGTAATGAAACAAGCTGTGCGCGATGATAAGCGTAGCGGAGAAGTCGTTGTTCATACTATGGACAGTTCAATAATCGAACGTACAAAAATTATCGATATCATAAAAGAGGTTGAATCTACTATTAATCTTGCTGAAGCTGATGTCATTGTATCCGGTGGAAGAGGTATGCAAAAACCGGAAAATTTCTCTTTAATCCGTGAACTGGCAGAGGTTCTGGGCGGAGCAGTCGGAGCCAGTCGTGCTGCTGTGGATGCCGGATGGATCCCCTATTCGCATCAGGTTGGCCAGACCGGAAAAACGGTTTGTCCTAAGCTCTATATTGCCTGCGGTATCAGCGGATCAGTTCAACATATGGCCGGAATGCAATCTTCCGATTTTATCATAGCCATAAACAAGGATCCCAATGCAGACATTTTCCAGATCGCTAATCTGGGAATTGTTGGAGATGCTCTGGAGGTTTTACCTGCGCTGACAAAAGCTTTCAAAGAGAAACTGGAAGCTGCTCCAATCTCTTAATTCGTTTTATTATCTGAAGCGGGAGCGATGCTGTTTTTTGTTCCCGCTTTCCTTTTTCTCACAAAAAAATCCGGAGTTACCATGAAACTTGCACTTGGTCTGCCCAAAGGAAGTCTGGAAAATTCTACCATTGAATTATTCAAGAGGGCAGGTATACATATTCGAAAAAGCGATCGTTCTTATTATCCTAGCTGTGATGATCCGGAGCTGGATCTTATTGTAATGCGTCCCCAGGAGATCCCAAGGTATGTGGAACAAGGAATTCTGGATGCTGGTATAACAGGCCAGGACTGGATTGAAGAAAACAAGGCGCAGGTAGTGGAGGTAACAGAGCTTAACTACAGTAAAAGCACCAGGCACAAATGTCGATGGGTACTTGCAGTACCAGAGGATTCTCCCTTTAAAAAAGCGGAAGATCTCGCTGGTAAGAGAATTGCCACTGAACTGGTTGCTACCACAAAACGTTTTTTTGATTCAAGAAGTATTCCTGTAGAAGTGGAATTTTCCTGGGGAGCTACAGAGGTTAAGCCCCCAAGACTGGTAGATGCGATAGTAGATATAACCGAAACAGGGTCATCACTTCGGGCAAATCGGCTGCGAATAATTGAGACTTTGATGGAAACCTGTACAGTGATAATTGCCAATAAGAACGCCTGGGGTGATCAGCAGAAGCGTAATAAATTAGAAAATCTGAAGATGCTTTTGCAGGGGACTCTAGATGCAGAAAATTACGTGGGTTTAAAATGCAATGTACAGGAATCCTGTCTGGAAGCCATTATCAAAGTTCTTCCATCACTGCACAATCCCACTGTCTCACAACTGTATGAAAAAGGTTGGTTAGCAGTTGAGACGATCCTCCCCTTTTCTGAAACCAAACATGTTATTCCCTTACTTAAAAGAGCAGGAGCGTCCGGCATTGTGGAATATCCGGTAAGTAAAGTAATTCCCTGATTTGATAAATCATTCCCGAGCCGCTTTTTGCGGTTTCGGGGTTCTTTTTTTATAGTTACTCTCCCCCATCGATTTTTCTTTTAATCACTTCTCAGGCCTCCCCTGTCTGGTTTTCTCTCAGCGGCAAGTTCGTATTCCATTTTTAGATATCTGGATTACAATGTGAATCAAAAAGAACAGGTATAGTAATTTTCGGGCTATCTGTTGCCGCTCGTCGGAGCTAAGGCTTTTATAAGTGCGTTGCATGTGTAACTGGCGCAGATGAATAAATTAACAGCATATCTCCAGATCACGTCAATCGCTCTAAAAAACCAAATAATAATGTTTTTATCCCATTGATTTTTCATATAATACCTAAATACTGTCGATTATCCCGGCAATTAACTAATTGCCGGATTTTCAATCAGATAGCCATAGATTCAAAATTGTTATTTAACATTTACAACAAATCAAGCATTATTAAGTTTTTAGATTTTAATATTGAAATTTCTTTTAAGAAACCATAAAGTATCAGAATACCTTTTCATTTTTATTTTTTAAGGAGGGTCTTTGATGAACAAAAAACTCTTTGCACTTCTTTCAGTATTAACAATCTGTTTTTCGTCTTTTTCATTATCAAAAAATTATCGACCTATACGTTTAGAACTCGGAACGATCATTCCAATGGAATTCGGTGAATTTTCGCAAGGCGGCTTTGGATTTATTGTTGAACCTAAACTTAATATCACAGATCAGCTAAGTGCGGGTCTGAGAGCTCACTGGGGAATCATGTTAGGTGATGGTGCCACTGTAATGGGATCTTACATGTTAAAGGCAGATTATTTCTTAAATACCAAACCGGTGCGGCCCTATATAACCTTTGGCCTTGGTATTAATCCTGTCGCAAGTGTTTCAGCAGATTTAAGTGAAGGTGAATCAGTTGCAGCCGCTGCAGGAAATTTTTTCAGTTTATTTCCTGGTATCGGAATAAATCTTGGTGGTTTCAGGTTGGGTGCAGGTGTAAATCTTATATTTGCAAAACAAGTTAGAATTAATTCCGAATTCATTGAAGTTGAGGAAAGCCAGCTTCGTCCCCAATTAGTTGTGGACCTTACAGGAAGTATCCTTAGCAGGAAAAAAAGATAGTCAATTTGCTTGTTGTTATTGGTCTCTTCCTCTTTCATTAGGAAGAGGGAGAGATCAATTCAATCAACTTATATCCAGACCATTATCTGCGGTCCAATTGAGTCGGGGCAATGGCATTGTGGCTTGGAATAATGAAAGTTACCGAAACTGCGGGTCTGATGAGAATGATTGTACGTGCGATCCCACCTGTTGGTTCGACTGTCATGTGTTTGAATTTACCCCAGGTACTGCCGCTTCCGCTGATTTTATTTAAAACGTAGCGACAAAACCGGCTCCATACTCCTTTATCTTTGGCTGATAGCTCAAATAAGGAGTCATCTTAAATGGTACAGAGGATTCATCATTTTTGTTTTGCCTCATAGCATTCCTGATCATTTTTTTTCCTTTAGTTAAATTTACAATACCCAGCGCAAGACAGGGGGCACCTATCGGCACGGCAAATATGCTAGGGTTAAGGTAGAATTTAGTTTCCATAAACCCACTCGATGAGCTACCCATATAAATTCCAAAAGATTCATTGTCAGCTATAAATAACATAGTATAAAACATCCATCCACCCATGAAAATTCCTCCGATGCTGGTCAGTACAGTTCCGGCAGTTTTTTTTGCTTTTCCTTGAGCCAGCAGTTCATTTCCAGAGCGCCCTGGTTGGTTATCATCATTAAAAGTGTTTTCAACAGTAGCAGGTTTCAAAGTATTCTGCAATTCATCATTAGTAACACTTTCTGATTCATCCTGGACTGTTATTGTTGATTGCCCAAGCTGCTTTTCAGAAATACCATTATCATCCTCTTGTGCAGAAACCGTTGTAATTGACGATACAATTGTGCATACAACTGCGCAAATAAATCCTGTAAATTTGCTCATGATCGCTCCATTAAAAAAAATGAGATGAGTGGAATTTTAATTGTATTAATATAATGTCTGAAACTATGGCCTGTACAGGCTGTAGCGATGAAGTGGACTTGTTTCGAATTTCGAATTTTCCTGTTCTTGTTCCGGTTTAGAATTTAAATCATTGTAATTTGGAATTTGTTTAGAATTTTGGATTTTGAGATTTGTAATTTATTTGGAATACAGTGATTTTTCGTAAAATAACCGGAACACTACTGATACGGACATCAAAATAAGATAAAGGGGCAATTCTATAGTATGTGGTAATTCATGAAAACGAGGAATAATTCCGCAGGAATGTGGAAAATCAAGTGGAAATGAAGGGAAAATAATGCAGATGTAAGGAATCCTGTGCAGATGAAAAGTATTCTGTGAGGGTGAAAAGCTGTTCTGTGCAGGTGAAAAGGTATCCCATGCAGATGAAAAGTATTCCGTGCAGGAGACAAGGAATTCTGTTCAGGCGAAGAGGAATCCTGTGTAGGAGAAAAGACATTCTGCGCAGGTGACAAGGTGTTCAATGCAATTGGAAAGCATTCTGCGCAGGAGACAAGAAAATCTACGCAGGTGAAAAGGTGTCCTATGTAGATGAAAAGGTATTCTGAGCAGGAGACAAGGAATTCTGTTCAGGCGAAGAGGTGGTGTGTTCAGGCAAAGAGTAATTCTGTTTCGATGAAGTGTACCTTCTGCTTTCACGCGCATTATTTAACATTTTTATTTTTCACCAATTATTATCCACCTACCATCTTTTTCATCCATATTGTATTTGTAATCTGAATAAACACTGAAACAATTATTGATTTCATCTTCTGTAAAAAAAGAATGAGGTCTCGCTTACATATCAAATTAATTAGTTTTCATCATTTTAACAGAAAAAGCAATTCAACCCAAATTGTACATTAAGCGGTTTTTTCCAGTTTTCCTGGAAAAGGCAACAATCTCTCATTCCAGATGTACATTCAGAAATCTTTTTCTGCTAAGGCATGCTCAGTCCACTGTAGTAGCCTGCTACCCGAAGATCAGGTGAACCTTAAGACATACAAAAACTTAAATTCCAAATTCTAGACAGGAACAAAAAAACAGGAAAATTCAAAATCCGGTAAACCTAAACAGAAACTAATGTACACCCGAACCCACTATCGGCTATAATCCCATAACCCCCCTTATTAAGGGCAGCGCTTTCCAGCGGGGGATTCCAATCCGAAGTATCTACGGGTGGACGAAGGAGGGCGCCCTTTATTAGCCACAGCTAACTCTGTAGTCAGGAAGTCAGAATGCGAAAGATTTTGCCTTCGAGTTTAAGACAGCATCCTCTTCTCATTACCACATTAGTTTGATGAGTATTTTTATAGTCTGATTTACTAAATTTGGCCATGACTACTATATAATTATATTTTTATCGTGATTGAATAAATCAGGAAAAACCCCGGAAAAGGATTCTGAGGTTGAGTCAGCATTTAAAGCGATTAAACTACGAGATTTTTTATCTTAATAATGGAAAAAACAACTTTCTCATCGATAAGGAATAACATAAATGATAGGTATTTCAAAGCTTTTCTGCGGAACGATCGAGCCATCCGATCCTATACGATATGGTCGCAAATCGGGTAGCCTGCCCTCACACCTGCTTCAGTTTTCCTCAGATAAAAAGCCGGTAGTGGTATGGAATTGTACCAGAAGATGTAATCTGAAATGTCGCCATTGTTATTCCGAATCACAGAACATCGCATACGATCAGGAAATGAGCACTGATGAAGCGATTACATTTATAGATGATCTTGCCAGTTACAAGATTCCAGTGCTTCTCTTCTCAGGTGGAGAGCCACTTGTACGTCCCGATCTTCTTGAATTAGTCTCTCATGCCCGCAATAACGGTATCCGCTGTGTTATCTCCACCAATGGTACTATGATTAACTCTGATATGGCAGCTAAACTTGGGAAAGCCGGTCTCTCTTACGTGGGAGTCAGTCTCGATGGGCTTTCTGTTAAACATGATAATTTCCGTCAGGTACAAGGAGCTTTTGATAGGGCAATCAGAGGAATAAGATATTGTCGCGAAGCAGGAATCAAAGTAGGACTGAGATTTACGATAACCAAAGACAATGCTGGTGAAATCCCGGGGATATTTGATCTTCTTGAGCAGG
>JAAYPC010000116.1 GCA_012519985.1 Fibrobacter sp. | reverse complement strand
AGCACTTCCTCAGAAAATTCTTCATCAGAAACCTCAAAAATATTCTCTGCCATAAGCACCTCGATTTTAATAAGATTCAGAAATATGGTTTACAATGCTATTTAGTTTTTTTTTCAATTTTTTTATTCTCTGACACAGTCTCTTTTTCTTTTTTAGTTCCAGTCAATTCTGCTTTGATAGAAGTATAGATTACTTTAAACTCTGCCGGATTATCCCGAAAGCTATTAATAAACTGAATTGCTTCAGAACCACTAATACCGGTTATTTGCTGCAATTGCTTATATTCAAGCGCTTTTTGCTCAGGACTTAAACTCTTGTTCTCCTCTATCAGAAGTATTCCAGCCAGAAATGAAGCAAAATTCTTAGTATAAGAAGCTCCTATGGTATCTGCTGCTGAAAAAAAAAGAATAAGAAAAAAATTAAAGATAAATACCAAGTATTTCATTATAATTTCCTAAGAATCCGCAATAATGATGGGTAGAAATGGTTGTGTTAAAGCGGCAAAATCAACCTGATGGTTCGATTCTTTCACTAAACAATACATGCTCCAACTTTCAAATGTAATTTGTATCCTAAAAGAATACAGTTTATCTGATATCACATTTGCCTTGCTTTAAGAAATATCGTAGATTATTATGAAGATATACTACACCCATGAAAAAGGGGATTTCAATGGCTAACATTCTAAAACTGTTGATACTACTCATTTCAATCTTCCCAACGGTTTCCCAGTCCAAGATTATCTGCGTTCCTAAAGATGTGAAAAACATTCAAACCGCCATTGATAGAGCAGATCCTGGCGATACAATCTTTCTGCTCAATGGTTTTTACCAGGAAACCATCACACTTAAAGATAATATTTCTCTTATTGGCGAATCCATTTCTAAAACAAAAATTCATGGAAACGGCAAAGATGCAGTAATAAAAGCTGGAGATAAGACTCTGATTAAAAAGTGCACTATAGAAAACGGGGCAATAGGAATAAAATGTGAAAACACTGCCTGCATTATCGAACAGGTTATCGTTAAAGATAATAAAGAAACCGGCATTCATTGTCTGATTACTCTTCCTTTCATACGAAACTGTATCGTATACCGTAACGCATGGACTGGTATTTTCTGCGAATCTACTCGCAGTATAAAAACCTCAATCGAACATAATATTATCTCAGAGAACGGATATTGCGGAGTAAAGCTGGCTGGAAGAAGTGAAGTGCTTATCATGAACAATGTCTTTTTAAGCAATAAAGAGTTCGGTATCTGGACTAGTCAGGAATCAGATAGATCTCGGGTAATATATAATGATTTTTATGGAAATCGTATGCCATATAATTTATACACCCGGGCCGACAGATCCAATTTAAGTGAAGATCCCGGATACAATATGCTCAATGATGGAGTGGAATATTATGAAAACCAGCCAGTTGCGTTGAAGGGCAAAGGTAAAGACGGAACTACCATCGGAGTAATAGATGAAATGGACCTTAGAAAGAAGCTTACTGATCCTGATGGTGATAATGTTTATGGCGACGATGATGCCTGTCCATCTATACCAGAAGATATTGATGGATTCGAAGATGATGATGGATGTCCGGATTTTGATAATGATAATGATGGAATCTACGACACTCAGGACCGCTGTCCTGATCTGGCTGAAGATTTTGATGGGTATAAAGATGATGATGGATGTCCGGATCTTGATAATGATCGGGACAATATTCCAGACGCAAATGATGTCTGCCCCAATGACCCCGAAACTTATAATGGCTATAAAGATGATGACGGATGTCCAGACGAAGTCCCTGCGAAATAATACTCCATTATCCATCCATTGCAGGGGCTCTGGAATGCTTTTTTTCACCAATTAAACTCAAAGCCACAAAAACAACATTACCACTGATAACAGGTAATCTGTTGTGGAAATTATTTCAGTATCTAAAACATAAGATTTTTCTTTTTCTTTTCTGCAGGGCTCTTTTTCTTGGGCTGAGGGCCACTGAACAACTTTATCATATTTTCATCCCGCCTCCTGCCTGGGCCATGGATATCGCAGGAATCAATCTCTGTTTCAGAAAAGAAAAATTCGATTTCAGTTTTTGGACAACTGGGCAATGCTTTTAAATGTGACTCCTTGCATATTGATTCGGTTTTTATACCTGCTGGCCGAGTAAAGTCTTTAACCGGAAGTCCCTTATGAAGAGGAATCATGGTTTTAACCCAGGTAGGAATCGCAGCTTGGGTACCAGTGACCCCTCTTCCCAAAGAACGCCGTTCATCGACTCCAGCCCAAACCCCACAAGCAATCTGTGGTGTAAATCCAACAAACCAGGCATCAGAGTAATCGTTGGTCGTACCGGTCTTTCCTCCGGCAGGACGGTTAAAGCCCAGACCCGGTATTGAAGCACCGGTTCCGCAGCAAACTACCGACCGTAAAAGTGAACTCATTAAAAAAGCAGTCTGGGCAGAGAGTACTTCCCGCTCTTCTGGAACATGCGATTCGAGGATGCGTCCGTTTCTATCCACTATTTTTTCTATAGAATAAGGCTTTTTCCAGATTCCCCCATTGGCAAATATTGCATATGCCGAAGTAAGCTCAATAGGGGTTGCTTCACAGGCACCAATAGCCAGAGAAGGCACTGGATTCATGGTATGTTTTAACCCCATTCTCCTGGCGTATTCAATAACCACATTTACACCAACTTTGTTAAGCACCTGAATAGCTACCAGGTTTACCGATTTGGCAAGAGCCGGTCTTAAAGCAATTGGACCGTAAAAAGATTTATCGTAGTTTTCCGGTCTCCACTCACCTTCCGGAGTCATAAGCGTAATAGGCTGATCCAGCACTACTGATGCAGGAGTAAAACCATTCTCCAAAGCAGCAGTATACACAAATGGCTTAAAAGCAGAACCTGGTTGCCTGCGCGAATAAAGAGCCCTGTTAAATTTACTCTCAGTAAAATCCCGGCCACCAATAATTACGCGAATAGCACCGCTGTTGACATCCAGAGCGATCACCGACATCTGGGCTTTTCTAAGCTTTACAGAATCCGGATACTTTGAGAACTCATCCTCATGAAGAGCATAGATGGAATCGAAATTATCCAGAAACTTCTGACGGCTGACTTTTATTGTTTCGTGTGCATTGGTACTGTCCAGAAAGATGCGGTTGAGCCGTTTCTGCAAGCTAGATATTTGTTGCTGCAAGGCATGCTCAGCAGAGTCCTGAGCAACCGGATCAAGGGTCGTGTGAATAGTTAAGCCACCATTGTATAACAGATCATCACCATATTTATCTGCGACATATTTTCTGACCATCTCGGTAAAATAGGAACCCACCGATGCAACCGATTTTTTAGGATTTACCGAGAGGGGTTCATCCATAAGCGCTTTGGCAGCAGCTGCATCCATGAATTTCATAACCCTCATGGCTTTAATTACTTCGTTACGGCGCTTAGTCATACGATTGAGATTGGCTTTTTTATCGGGTCTGTATTTTTCAGGAGTCTGAATGAGCCCGGCAATCATAGTACATTCATTCAGATTCAGCTCAGATACGTGTTTGCTGAAATAACGTTCACTGGCAGCTTCAACCCCATAAACACCAGCACCAAGGTAAACCTGATTAAGGTACAATTCAAGAATTTCCCGTTTTGTGAAACAGGATTCCAGTTGTATTGCAGTCAGAGCTTCTCTGATTTTTCTTATCATGGAAGCATCTGCAGTAAGATAAACATTACGAGCCAACTGTTGAGTGATGGTTGAAGCACCTTGAGCATAACCTCCTCGCAACACGTTTACCAGCACCGCACCGATTATTCTCTTAATATCTATACCCCAGTGCCTATAAAAGCGGCGATCTTCAATAGCTATAAGTGCATTTTGAAGATCCTGGGGAATCTTATCAATTGAGACCCAAAATCTTCGCTCAATACTGAATTCATGAATCAGGGTACCATCTTTCCCCAATACCTTAGACACCAGTTTCTGTTCAATATTTTGCATCTGGTTCAGCGTTGGAAGAGACTGATAAAGTCGGTATAAGAACCAGCTCCCCGATGCTGCTGCGAAAACGATACAAAAAAGGGTAAAATAGATCAGAGTGATCCAGAATTTGCCACGTACTCTGTTTGGTTCAGTTTTTCCGGAATCTCCGGAACTTTCAGCTAATAATGATGATAATTTTTTTTCCATGATGGTAAAAATATAGCCGGTGGAGTTATAAGTCAACCCGCAAGGGGATGTTTTGCTTATGGGCCTTATTGTGCAGCACTATTCTGCAGTATTCCTCATAGTCAGTAAAAAGTTCATTAAAGATACTTTCTCCACCACTAAAAATTGAGATTTTTTGGCCAGGTATCTTCTTCTGAAAAAAGGTGTCTATTGGATTCAAATACATATCAATTTAAGAACTAACTACCTTATTGAAAGCCCCCTTAGTATATTTTCTGGTTCATAATTATAAATTTAGATGGAGAATGTATGCAGAAAAAAGCTTTAATCACAGGGATTACCGGTCAGGATGGATCTTATCTGGCAGAGCTGCTTTTAGAAAAAAACTACCAGGTACATGGAATGATCAGAAGAGCCAGTTATTTTAATCGCCGCCGTATAGATCATTTATATAAAGACCCTCATGGGAAAAGCACAAACCTCTTTCTTCATTACGGTGATATGACCGACAGCAGCAACATGAACAGAATGCTTGAGAGGATTCAACCCGATGAGATCTACAATCTTGCAGCTCAATCTCATGTTAAAGTCTCTTTTGAGGTTCCTGAATATACCGCAGATGTCGATGCGACCGGCACACTGCGACTGCTTGATTGTATCAGAGAATCAGGAATCAAGACTCGGTTTTATCAGGCATCCACATCAGAACTTTATGGGAAAGTGCAGCAGGTACCACAATCAGAAAAAACTCCCTTTTATCCCAGATCTCCTTACGCAGTGGCAAAACTCTATTCCTACTGGATCGTAGTAAATTACCGTGAAGCTTACAATCTTCATGCCTCCAATGGGATTCTTTTTAATCACGAGTCTCCACGCAGGGGTGAGAATTTTGTCACTAGAAAAATCACCATCGGGGCCGCAGAAATCAAAACTGGAAAAAAAGAATGCCTATATATGGGCAACATCGACTCAAGACGGGACTGGGGCTATGCACCTGACTATGTTAAAGCCATGTGGATGATCTTACAACACGAAAATCCTTCCGACTACGTAATAGCCACTGGTGAGATGCACACAGTACGTGAATTTATCGAAAAAGCTTTCCAAATGCTGGAAATGCCCATACAATGGGAAGGCAGTGGGGCCGATGAAGTGGGAATCGATAAAAACAGTAATAAAGTTGTCGTGAGAATCGATCCCCGTTATTACCGCCCTACTGAAGTAGATCAACTTCTGGGTGATGCCTCCAAGGCACGGGAAATCCTGGGATGGAAACCCACTGTTACCTTTGAACAACTGGTAGAAATTATGGTTAAAGCTGACTATGATGCAATTATGCAAAATAAACTTTAGAAAACCTATTGTTTATTGAGATACAAGCCATTATCAATCAGCAGATTACCAATTGTGGAGTTTTATTAAACATTGGCTCAATCATGATTACAAGAATTATAAATTTCAAGCTGATTAAACATTTTTTCTTCTCCACTTTCTTTATGCTGATTTTTGCTGGTTCCATTACAGGAGCTAAGAGAGACGAAGAGGATATACGCTGGCAGGAAACATCTCTGGAACTGGACAGTCTTCCATTTAACCAAAACTTCATCGATTCCCTGAAAGCAGAATATCAGATTACTCCTCATATCGAATCTATGCGTTCGCTCTCTAAAGTGATACCCTGTACCGCAGAGACACTGGTTTACGAAGTCCACTGGGGGCCATTTCGGGCAGGGTACCTGATCTTAACTGTCGAGCCGGTTCAACACAATAAAACTATAAGACTTGGCGGGAAAGCATTATCCAGTAATTTTATAAGTGCATTCTATAAAATGCGGGACTATGTAATCTCGACAGTTGACAGTGAAGGCCTGTATCCGCTTTTCTTTGAACAACACATCCGTGAGGGGAAAAAATATAAGTCTGATCGCTGGATTCTTTATGACCATGCTGCAAAAAAAGCTGTCATAAAGGAAAGAGAACTTAAAGAAATCGAATCCCCTCAGTTTCTTCATGACTATTTATCATTACTTTATCAGGTCCGTTCGATGAAAACCGAACCAGGTGATACATTCTGCTTCAACATCTATTTGCATAAAAAAGTCTACCCGTTATGGTTTCAATGTAAAGAAAGCAAGGAAATAAATGTTGATTGCGGCACATTTAAATGCACCTTAATAGAGCCTAAACTGGTAGGTGATGGTGAAACATTTAATAGAAAAGACAGAATTGAAGTCTGGATTTCCAACGATAGCAGAAAAATGCCTATTCAGATAAAGTCAAAGATTAAATTCGGTGCCATCTCCGCAAGACTGATCTATTTCTCAAAAATTTAAAACAACAGGGATCTGAAATGCTCGAAAACCTGCTTTCAATTGATAAGTTTATCTTCCTTCTGATAAACAATTATTGCTCTAATTCTGTTTTTGATATTTTCTTTATGACCATTACAGAAGCGAAATTCTGGATTATCCCGGCCATTGCAGGGGCAATCTTCTTTATAAAACATGAGAAAAAAAAAGCTGTTATTATCCTGGGGCTGGCAGTAGTTACTGTGGCAGTAACAGACCCTGTTTCTTCTCAGATTCTTAAGCCGCTTTTTGGACGGCATCGCCCATGCCATCCGGAATTTTTCATTCAGGGGGGTAATTTTTTAGCAGGAATGAAGACTTCTTTATCTTTTCCCTCTTCACATGCCATGAACATGTTTGCGCAAGCAGCTCTGCTTTCCTGTTTTTATCCTTCAAAGACACCCATTTTCTATGGTTTTGCTTTATTGATTGGAATCTCCAGAATATATGTAGGTGTTCATTATCCCAGCGATATAGTGGGTGGTGCTTTCTTTGGAATAATAATCGCTTATTCAGTCTATTTCACTTTCTTTTTTATCAATCGGAAAATAGAGAACAATAAGCATGTTGAAAAGTCTGTCTGCAGGACTGATAAGTGATTATTCAATTCCTATGCTTTTTAAAATGCAGTTCAAATCCTTAAAAGAAACCGGTTTTTCAAAATAGAAGTCGGCCCCGCTTGCAATCGCAAGTGCTTCGGTGCCACTCAGACCGAATGCACTGATAAGTGCGGCCTTAGCTTTAGGTGTCTTTTTTTTCAGGTAAGATATGATCTGGAATCCCTCCTGCCCCAACGAACCGGAAAGCCGCAGATCAGCAATTGCAGCATCATAAGAAAAGTGATCGATATTATAGATTGCCTCCTCCATACTCTCACAAGTATCTACCTGCACAAATGGTCTTTGGAGAAGTTTCTTAAATGCGAGAAGAATTGAAACTTCATCATCTACTACTAATATTCGCTTCTCCTCCATATCACCCTCACCTTTTTTAGAATAGTATATCATACGAATTGATGCGTTTTTTACAGACAACAATGTCCTTTAATGATAAAAATCATTCACTTTTTTTTCAACTACTTCAAATGCGATGGTGAGGAAAGCCAAAATAATTTCTTTTTTATCATAATTGCAAAAATTCTTCTATTCTGCTTTTAAGGTACATTTTTTGCCTTTAGCTATTCTATTACACCGAGGAGTACATAATGAAAAGGATTCTTTTGGCGGATGATGAAGAAAGCCTGCTTTTAGCATACCAGAAGCTGCTTTATGCACCTGGAATTACCATAGATTCTATCCAAAGCGTGGCCGATGCCCAAAAGATGCTGGAAAAAAACTTCTACGACGCAGTTATCGTAGACTTAAGATTAGCAGGAACTATGGAGATGGATGGTCTCCAAATCATATACGGTACAAAAAAACGCTACCCTCAAAGCAAGATAATAGCCTTGACCGCCTATTCTGACAATCAGATAAAGCAAAAAGTCATCAGAGCCGGTGCATCATATCTTTTTGAAAAACCGGTTTCTGCACTACTGATCAAAGAATTACTTAAAAAACTGGGTATCTATTCTGAGATACCTCAACTCTCTTCAGGCTATTAGGTAACACTACCCAAATCAGCAATCTAAACACTTTAGTAATACCAACTCACGCGTGTTTTGGACTTCGAAACACATTTAAAGACCAATTCACGCGTAGTGTGGGATTTTAAACACATTAGAAGACCAAAATATGCATAAATCAGTTGTTCTAAACATTTTAGAAGTGCAAATTACAAATAGACAAAATGAGTCGATCGTGATGGACTTCTTGTGATTCGCTTCGAGTAACACCTGAAATGATAATCTGGAGTCTATTGGGTCGGTTTGCAAACATATCGATTGATAAACATCTTTTCTCCTGTCTCAAATCCTCCAATGAGGGATTTTCAGAGGGCATTTCAGAAGAATTTACGGGAAATAGAGAGCGCATGGTTCTAATCGATCCAGAAGCAGAACGGTTCGCCCTTACCGGTGCGAATCTCCAGATCCAGGGAACCATTGTCCTCAGCCATTTTCCTGATAATAACTTTTTTCCACTCTTTCTCCAGAAAAAGCGGGTAACGGGCGCTTTTTGATTCCTTCAGAGTATTTAAATCCAGGTATTGCCACTCTTTATCATTATAGCGGTATCTTAAGCAAATCCGGCCAGAACCCTGGATATTGAAAGAAAATCCCTGAGGAGAAATCCTGGATATATCAAGCTTAAGTTTTGCAATACATCCGTTTTTTGTTCTGGCCTCTCCACGAATGCACAAGCTGAATTTTCCTGTGCACCGCATTGTGGTATCTGTAATCATTTCTGTTTCCTGATTACACAACACCCATCCTCTCTTTAAAATCTCAGATGGACCGGCAAAAGACCTTGTAAATTCGTTTTTTTGAGCCGATTCCAAAGAATCATACCGGAATGGGCCACTTACAAATAAAGCAAAAATTGGCAGATGGTCTGAATATCCCTTACCGGTATGCAGGTTCACGCCCTTTTTTCTGAATACCTGCCATCGAAACGGTCGATTACCAGATAGCAACATGCCATCCCAGTTAAATGATCGAAAACTGTTGTCGACATAAGAGATTCCCCTGGAATCGTAGAGTGCCCCTGGAAGCAGTATATGATCCGGAGTCTGGCGGTTGCCTTTATAATTGTAGCTCATTCTTTCTGATTCAGGCAGTTCTAACCAGAGGTCATAATGAATCCTCTCTGAAGACTTTTTCAAATCATCTTCATTGATATATCGCATAGCAGAATCGGACTGCTTATGAATAGTTCTCAAAAGAGAATGCATACCGATTCCTCCTATGGTGTTATCGATACCGGTGGTAGTGATTTTAAAATGCTCATCATAATCGGTGTTGAAATCGCCAATCAATATATAGTCGGTACCCTCAGGGATTTCTTTTATTCGTGAAGAAAGTACCTTTGCACACATCACTCGCCATGATTCCGGATTCATTTTTGATGGCCAGTGATTAACAAATATTTTGAGTGTATCGGTGCCTATCACCACATCCGCCTCCAGAATATTTCTGGTTTTACCCTTTTCAAGCGGTATCGCTATTCCCTTGCTGCTTATTATTGGAAAACGGGAAATCAAAGCAGTACAGGTATTACTCTTCACAGGGTCTTCAGCAATTGCACTATGTTTGAATACACACCCTTTATTTTGCAAATCCCACTGCAGTTTTTTCAAGGCAGAACCATTTTCAATTTCACATAAGCCGATCACATCTGCATCCATGGCCTGTATAGCAGATGCAATATTTTCGAGTTTTTTCTGCATCATATCCCGGTCCCAGTTAGAGATACCTGGTTTGTATTCGACAAACTCAGCTCCTGAATAATGCAGATCAAAAAGGTTTTGGACGTTATAAAAACCGATACTTACCGTGTCAGAAAAGCGGAATGGTTCTTTGGCACTGCAATTGTCGTTTTTTTTACATTGAAACAGAAGAAAAAAAAGAAGGATGATGTGGAAGAATCTCAATGGAATTCAGCCTTTCTATTCATCTTTTTCACCAGTACTGAACAAGATCCATTGATAACCAATAATGAATTATCAGTTAATCGGAAAATAATATCAAATCAGCATAGTATTGGTTTCTTATACAGAGTTTGCATAATCATAATAAAAAGATAAAGATCACATACACAATAATAACAAATAAAACGGTCATGATTCCATAGAAGAAAGGATTTCTATACCAATTCTGTATAAAGTTAATTACTTTTGAGCCTTTTTTCTGACTAACAATAGCCATAATTTTATCGTGAAGATGCTGAGGAATCTGTTGCTCTTCAAGATCTGCAATCTCATGGCATATATTGCGAATATCCTCTACAAATTCACTGCATTGGCTGCATTCTTCAAGATGAATCAAGAGCTCATCATCAGCATTATCCAATGCACAACCGGTAAGAATTTCTTCGGATGGATGGCAATCAGCTGTATAATTCATATTTCCTTCCTTATCAATTTTTCCCTCAACTTTTTCAGAGCCCTGAAAGCCCTGACTCTGACCAGGTTCTCTGACATTTCCATCATTTCACCGATCTCTTTATAAGTATACCCTATTTTCAGATGCAGATATAAAATGCTCCGTTCTTTTTCGGGTAACTCAGAAAGCTCTTTCCAGGTAAAATGTGCATCCGGGTCGGTAGGTGGCTGGTAATACTCATCCTGATAATACGTTCTGAAACGGCTGTAACGAGTAACTTTTCTAAAATGATCCAGAGTAGCATTTCTTGCAACAGTAAAAAGCCAGCGCTCAAGTTCAATCTCAGAGGATGGTACATTCTGGCTCTTCCAGATATTTACAAAGACATTCTGCAGAATATCATCGGAAGCAGCACGATGACGGGTTAACCATATAATAAAGCCATATAGACGCTGTCCATATTCTTTATAAATTTTTTTAAAATCAGCCTCTGTCACTCAAGTACCTCCCGACAGGAGAGAACAATAGAAACCATCTATTCAGATAAACGCATGAAATCAGCCAAATATTACACCGAAGAGATCATTTGTTTCAAGGGAAAACCGATTCTATCACCGAGATTATTATTTGTTGAGGAATATCTGCTCTGATTACTGAAGTACCCGGAATCGAAGGAAGTACAAATTTGATTTTGCCCGAGGCCACTTTTTTATCAGAAGACATGTTTTCATATAAAACCTGAGGCTGCGGCTTTTCTGGCAATGTGGGCATTTTCATTCGTGAAATCAGGGAATCATAGGCCTGCATATCCGAAGCAGCGATCAGTCCAACCCTCTTTGAAGTCTCAACAGCACATCGAATGCCCCAGTAAACCGCTTCACCATGCAGGATTTCCGAAAAATTGAAATATTTCTCCAGACTGTGTGCAAATGTATGGCCCAGATTCAATAATGCACGATCACCGGTAGTTTCAAACTGATCCTGCTCAACTATCTGCGCTTTTATAGCGATACTTCTCTGAATCCCTTCACGCAGTGGTGAAGCATCTCTCCTGAGTATTGCATCATGATTTGCAGTAATAAAGCTGAACATGTCCCGTCCACCAATAAAACCATATTTAAACAGCTCAGCGTACCCGCATAGAAACTCCCTATCCGATAATGTCACAAGGAAAGAGGTATCTGCAAAAACCAGTCTGGGATGATGAAATGCTCCGATAAGATTTTTTCCTGTACAATGATCAACGGCAGTTTTTCCCCCGACGCTGGAATCTACCATAGCTAATAAGGTAGTTGGGACCTGAATATATCGTACACCTCTGAGAAACGTGGCAGCAGCAAAACCGGTGATATCTCCAACAACTCCCCCACCAAAAGCAATAATTACGCTGGATCTTTCCAGTTTTGACTGAAGCAGAAAATCTAAAATTGAGCTCCATGTCTGAAGCGTTTTGTAGGACTCGCCATCGGGTATGGTGAAGATCACCAGATCCAATTCCACTTTCCACCTATTAAGCAGATCTGCATAAAGACTATACAGCGTGGTGTTGGTAATCAGGGCAAACCGGCATCCCTTGAACAATTGCTTGACCCGTTGTGGAAATGAGGATGCGGCCTTATGCTCAAGTTCGATGTAATAGGAATTTTCACCAAGATTTACCGGAATATTCATTTTATAAACCTTTAGTCTAAGATGGTAATGTCTGCACCAATATTTCTGAAATCATTGACAAAGCCAGGATAGGTGACATTAGCGGCTTGTGCTGTTTCTATCACCGTTTCGCCATCTGCCATCATTGCTGCAATAGCCAAAGCCATAACCACACGATGATCATCATGTCCATTAACCACCGCACCTTTCAGTCTACTTTGACGTACAATCAGCCCGTCAGGCAGTTCTTCAATGTCAGCTCCCATTTTCGACAGCTCCTCATGCATTACAGCAATACGGTCGGTTTCTTTTATCCGGGCCTGAGCAACATTTACAAATCTGGTTTCCCCCTGTGCGGCACAAGCCATCACAGAGAGTGCGGGAAGCGCATCCGGCATGCTGTTCAAATCGATAATCTGTCCTTCTAAAGGATTCCCCTGAGTAACGGTTACACCATTCTCATTTATCAGGACACCAGCCCCCACCGTCCTGAGGATGTCAAAAACGCCTTTATCTCCCTGAGTATCGCTGAAATCAAGACCGGTAAGAGTGACACCTTTTCCTGTAACTGCAGCTCCGACTGCGGCAAATGTTGCAGAAGAAAAATCAGCAGGAACAACCATATCGAAAGGTTTGTAGCATTGATCACCAGGAATTTTAAACTCTGTAAAATCAGGTTTGTATTCAAACTCTATCCCCTGTCTATTAAGCCACCAAAGAGTAAGCTGCACATATGGAATCTCATGAAGATTATAGACAGAACAGAGTGTGGAGCCATTTCTGATCAAGGGAGAAGTCAGCAGAATACTGGAAAGAAACTGGGAGGAGACTCCGTTAATTCTGGTTTTACCACCAGTAAGTGGCCCCTGGATAATAAAGGGTAAATCAGAAGAGGGCTGTTCAAGGTTGTAAGTAGCCCCAAGCTCTGAGAGCGCTTCAAGGATCGGTTTAAAAGGACGGGAACGTAAAGATGCATCTCCATCAAACCGCCTTTTCCGTGATCCCAGTGCTGCGGCCGATGCGAAAAGATTAGTACCAGTTCCGGAGTTACCCAAATCAAGGAATTCTTCTCCTTTATTGTGATCCGTCCCGATGCCAGTTATTTCTAAACCATCGTCGATTAGCTGGACTTCAGCACCTAAACTTTTAGCAGCACAAAGCGCAGAATGGCCATCTCCGGTGAGCAGCGGTTTTCGGATAACCGACTTACCCTGAGCCAGAGTAGCTATCAATAAAGCTCTGATAGTATGAGACTTTGAAGGTGGAATAGAAATTGTTCCAGCCAGACTCGATCGGCGAATGCTCCATTTCATAAATTACTCCTTCGCCTTTCAATCATACCAATTCTTTTGTAACTTACCAAGATAGAATCCCTGATAATCACTTCGCATGAAGAAAAGCATTCAGGTGGGCCAGTTCTCTTATTTTATATCTGAAGCCGGTTTGCTTCAGGTTATGATAGTCATTTTAATAACAGTCGCTGTAGTTCTGAAATGTCGAAAATCTCTTCCGGCACATCTTTGCCTGTCCAAAGTTTAAAGGAAGCCAGACCCTGAAAAAGCAACATGCGAAGTCCATTCTGAACAGCACATCCAATTGCTTGCGCATCCTGCAGGAGTTTGGTTTTCAAAGGATTATAAATGGCATCGAAAACCACCATGTCTTTATGCAGATATTTTTCAGGTATTGGTGAGCTATTTACATCAGGGTGCATCCCAACACAGGTACAATTCACCAGAAGTGTACATTGCTGCATAACATCATCAAGCTCAGACTCCTCCAATGAACATGCACCAGCAGAGAATCCGGTTTTTTCTGTGACTTCTGAAGCAAGAGACAAAATTCTGGTTTTATTGCGGCCAACGATTGTCAATGATGTCACTTCTTTTTCCATAGCAAGTGCCAGAGATAAAGTCCTTGCAGTTCCTCCGTTACCCAGAATAACCACCTGTTTGTTTTTCAGCTCGCAACCCATGGAATGCAAAGCGCGTTTGAAACCCTCATGATCGGTTGTTGTTCCGCATAACCTGCCTTCATCAAAATAAAGGGTGTTTACTGTTCCGGTGATTTTAGACAAATCAGAGAGTGAGTCACAATAATTAACTACACGGGTTTTATATGGAATAGTAACATTTGCTCCTGCAAAGCCACACCCGCGAAGGGTAAAAAGTACAGAGGAGAGGGCTGATGGTTTAACCGCTACAGGAATATAGACATAAGGGAGGCCTAGAATACGGAAAGCATGATTATGAATCTGTGGTGAAATAGAGTGTGCTACCGGGTTACCCAGCAGACAGACCACCCGTGAACTTCCGCGAATATGTGAATCCATGCTCATAATGTCCCGTCACCCAAAAATGCTTTGACCCGGTTTCTTCCACTGTTTTTAGCCCTGTAAAGAGCCACATCCGCCTCCTCTATCATATCCTGCGGCGATTTGATATCTTCACGATATGAAGTCACACCCAATGATGCTGACAATCGCCCATGAGGAAGAGTCTGCTCATTAACAAAACGATAATCAAAAATAGCCTGCCGTATGTTTTCTGCCGTTTTTAAAGCCAGATTGAGCGGTTGAGAAGGCAAAAGAATCGAAAACTCCTCTCCCCCATACCTGCAAACCGTATCATCCTGGCTACAAACCGCATGAAGAATTCGCACTGTTTCTATCAAAGCTATATCACCCTGGATATGACCATTAAGATCATTATAAATTTTAAAATGATCCAGATCTAACATTATCATCGAAAAGACTCTACCCATTGTGCGGGCCTGAACGAAAAGCCTTCTGAATTCATCATCAAAAAAATGCCTGTTGTATGCCTTGGTTAAATCATCAGTCAAAGCACGACTGGCGGTGTCCAGGTACTCATGTGCACTGATTATTTTGGGGTTAGTCATTTTCTTTTTAATATTGGTATAATAATCAAGAACTGCTATATGAATCCCCACATTTCTTCCCAGTTTTTCACTCAAAATGTATTTATGCTTGAGAATCTCTTTCCAGTCTCTTTTAGCTTCATCTTCCGGCAACCGAATCTGGATAAGGGCAAATATCAGATCACGATAATAGGATCCTGGTTTTTTACCGATCGAATCCAGCAGATACTCATCGTCCTGGATATGATCGACTATATCCCCACTGACAATCTCGATAACCTTATGATCGGTGAGTTTCTTAAGATTATCAATGTCTTCTATATTAAGATTAGTGTCTTCCAGTTCACTCAGATGCGTTTCTTCGTTTAAGTTGGGATTTTCCATATCTCATTCCAGTTAAAAAAACAATTTATATCCTATTGAATACGGTTATGAAGCGATATTGTTCTCATAGGATTGCAGTCGCATCGATTAATTGAAAATAGTTTGTGAAAGAAATAACTCTGCATAAATTTTTTCTTGCATACAGACAGGCACTGTTTTATTATTACTGTAATGAATAAAGTATTGCTAAACCAAATCGGCCGCATGCTGAAAATTTATCGAGAGAAAACCGGCCGAAATCAGGGGGAGATCGCGACTCAGGCAGGTATCTCCATAAGTATGCTTAGCCAGATTGAGCGGGGAATGGTATCGCCATCTATAGATACCCTGGTGATGGTCTGTCAGGCACTTGATCTGGACCCTGCAGATCTGTTTAAGAAACTTTCTAATGACCGCCAGGTTAGAATTCACCATCATGGTGAGCGATTAACTATGCTAAATGATGGGGTCGGGTATGAACAACTGATGAGTATTTCCCGAGGGGTTTATCAGATGGAATTATTTCTTCTGGTTATAGCTCCCGGGCATAAGACTACCCTCAGCGGTAAAGGTCACGAAGGTGTGGAGATTGGCTATGTTCTTGAAGGCAGTGCGATCTTGAATATCGGTGGAATTGATTATCCGCTCCGGGAAGGGGATAGCATGTCTTTCAGTTCTCACCTTCCCCACCAGCTAAGTAATCAAGGAACAGTGACCTTCAAATCAGTATGGAGCATATCACCACCACATGTGGATTATTTGCATACAGGGGAAAAAGAAAAGAAAAGCGACTGACCCGGCAGGGGGCAGTTCTGAAGTTTATAAAGAAAGGAATTTTATGGGTAAGACTATCACGGAGAAGATCTTTGAAGCTCATCTCAAAGACGAACCATTCGAGGGAACCAAGGTATTATCTCTCGATGTGGTCATGTGCCATGAGATCACCACACCGGTTGCCATTGCCGATCTGGTATGGCGAGGAAAAGATCGTGTGTTCGATCCAAGTAAAATTAAAGCAGTGATTGATCATGTTACTCCGTCGAAAGACTCAAAAAGTGCTACTCAGGCGAAGATACTTCGTGAATGGGCATTTCGTAACGGAATAAAGGATTTTTTTGACATTGGGTACAATGGGGTATGCCACGCACTTTTTCCAGAGAAAGGTTTTATCAGGCCTGGATACACGGTAATTATGGGTGACAGCCACACCTGTACTCATGGAGCTTTCGGTGCATTTGCTGCAGGTGTAGGGACAACGGATCTGGAAGTTGGCATTCTCAAAGGGGTATGTGCCTTTCGTCAGCCTAAAACTATACTGGTAAAACTTGAAGGAAAGCTTTCCAAAGGTGTATATGCAAAAGATGTAATTCTTGAGGTGATAAGGCAATTGACCGTAAATGGGGCTACAGATCATGTCATTGAATTCAGTGGTGAAGTCGTGGACAAAATGTCCATGGAAGAGCGCATGACTCTCTGTAATATGGCCATTGAAGCAGGTGGAACCTCTGGATTGTGTATGCCGGATGCTACTACAGTGGATTATCTGTGGCCTTTTATTAAAGATGAATATCAGAACAGGACTGAAGCAATCAAGGCATTCAGCAAATGGCATTCTGATCCGGATGCAGAATATAGCCGTAAATTGATTATCGATGTGTCAGATCTCGAACCGGTAGCTACTGTAGGGTATAAACCCGATCAGGTAAAGAAATTATCAGAACTTTCCGGAGTTAAAATCAATCAGGTATACATTGGCAGTTGCACCAATGGAAGACTTTCCGATCTTCGCTATGCTGCAGCAATAATTAAAGGAACCAGGCTGGCTGCTGGTGTACGCGGGATTGTAAGTCCGGCAACACCTGAGATTTTTGCTCAGGCAATGCAGGAAGGATTACTCAAAATTTTCATGGATGCAGGGTATTGTGTAACAAATCCCACATGCGGAGCCTGTCTGGGAATGTCAAATGGTGTTTTGGCTGAAGGTGAAGTATGCGTATCAACCACAAACCGTAACTTTAATGGTCGAATGGGAAAGGGAGGGATGGTTCATCTTGCCAGTCCGGCAACTGCAGCGGCAAGTGGAATCACCGGAACTCTCACTGATCCACGAAAATTTCTGAAATAAATTGGAAGCAGAAAGGAGAAATAATATGAAAGCATTTGGGGGTCCAGTGCTTTTTCTGGATAGAGCAGACATTAACACTGATGAAATAATTCCTGCAAAATATTTGACAGAGGTAAGCAAGGAAGCGCTCAAGCCATACCTTCTGGAAGATTTAAAATTGGATGGTTTCAAGGCAGATGGTAACTGGCGGGGTACGGTTAAAGTCATAGTCAGCAGGGCCAATTTTGGCTGTGGTTCTTCACGCGAACATGCTCCATGGGCACTGGAGGTAAATGATATTACCTGTATTATTGCCCAAAATTTCGCCAGGATCTTTCGCCAAAACATGTTTAATGGTGGAATGCTGGCAATTGAGCTGCCAGAGCATATAATAAATGAGCTGTTCTCTTTTTCCAGCCAACCGGATGTCATCTGCGATATCGATACAGAAGCAAAAAAACTTTTGTTCAGTTGGGCTGGTGGGAAAAAGGAATATTCTTATTCGCTCAGTGAATTCGATGACGCACTGGTTAAAGCTGGGGGATGGGTCGAGTTCGCAGATTCCCGTTACTGAATCTTTGGAGATGCCTGATTTTATTTCAGGATCTCCTTTTAACCAGACATAATATGGATCAGACTAAAACTGGCATACATTTTGTCAGGTTAAGTTATATATGTCTGGTTTATATCTATTCGAATGCTGTCTGAAAAAAGCTCGATTCATTGTTTCTTTTCTTTTCGTTTTACTGACCATCACAATTTCTTTCGCAGAAAAAAGTAGAGAAGGATGGCTTAGCGGGTTTTCTTTCTCATTTTTGCCAACCCATGATCCTTCAGATTTTTCATATTATGAGGTTCAAGGTGTTTATCTGAGTAAACTGGTGAGTCGCAAAGAAATTATCAGTCTTGTGGCCGGTTTTGGAGGAGCAATGGGGCTTTTGCGGCACAAAAAAGAATACTCTTTTTTTATTAATGCGAAATTTGAGGTAGGCCCGTCCTTATACAAGGACATATTTATGATTGTACTTTCTACCGGCCCGGCAGTAATCACCAGATTCCGTTTCAGCAATCATGATTTTGGGGGGCCATTATCGTTTTTTAGCTCTGTTGGATTAAATTTTCTCCCATTGTGGAGAATAAGTGTTGCATATCGTTTACAGCACATGTCAAATGCTAATCTTTTCAGAACCAACCATCGGTTAAATCTTCACATTATAGAGTTGAATTATCATTTTTAGATGATTTGCGGGCATGATTTGGTGAATTTTCACCATGATGAGGGCAGTTCAAAGTCAGTAGACAGTCATAAAACGAAAAGTACTTTGAACTGCCCTTTTATTTTGTTAGTCTGAATTATATCTATCTATACTCATAACTTTTAGAATAATGACCTCTACTGCCAAAACGGCTTCCATTTTGGCGTTCCAGAGCATAATCCACTCTGAGCACTCTTCCTTCAAATTCGGTGCCATTAAGCTGCTCGACAATGCCATCGACATTTTCCATCTCCACAAAACAGAAGCCGCGAGATCTGCCGGTTATCTGGTCTGTCGGTATTTTAACGGACAGAACTTCACCGAATTGAGAGAAAAGATCTTTGACAGACTCTTCACTGCTTGAAAATGCCAGATTTCCGACATAGATTTTTTTAGACATAATGTCTCCTCGTAAGTTAAGGTGTTAAAGATGCGTATGTGTGTTGATAATGAATTTTTCAACCTGCTTCGTAAATAGCCGAGTCAAATTAATTCTTCTCAACGACAGTTAATATATTGCCTGATGTAATCTTACATATATACTGTAACTTATTTATTTGGCAATTACTACTCCCTTTTTATCAAAATAGTATAATCTATTAAAAAGCCCCTTCTTTGTGATTTGTTAAGAGCAACTGATAGAATCCATAAAATTTATTTGAAGGAAGTCATATTAATCCTTCTAAGCTCCTTGCTCCATCTTCCATTTGGATATTTTTCTACATATATTTTTCTCATTTTTTCAGCAGTATTTTGGTCATGAGTCAAAAGACTAAGCTGGATTGTCCAATATATTGCATCTTCTTCATATTTACCCTTTTGGTAATTCCGAATATATTGTTTATACAGATCAAGGGCAACTTTTTCCTTGCGTAACTGCTCACGGACAATGGTTGCCAATAAGTAGCTATAATACTCGTTTCTGGCATTGTGAGGATATTTTTTTATGTAGTTTTCCATTCCGGAAACCGCTTGCTGGTAGTTTTTTAACAGTAATTGAAGATCTATCTCCTCTGAGGCCATATCATCACTCATGTTGCCATCAGGAAACAATCGATGGTAGTTCTTCACCAGCGACAACCTTTTTTCCGGTAAGGAATTCAAATACTCCTTGTGCAGAAAATAACTTTGTATCCATGCATCTTCCCGTTGGTTCATTCTGAAAGGGTTTCCTTCAATTATCAGATCGAGCACGTTCAATGCTGTTTTGTATTTGAAAACCGATACATTATATTGTGAGACTCTTATTAACAATTTAAATGCACTGTCTATAGTTTCGGTATTCTTAAGCTTCGCAATGCATTTTGCAGCATGGGGAAATTCATCATTTTCTATTTGTACTTTCAAGGCAGAAATCAAATCTGTTTCACCGTGCGATTCAAATGCCATGGTTTCTTTGTTGCAAACATTAAGGCTTGATGATTCTTTTTCAGGATTTTTTTCGGAATTATGCTCAGCAGATAAGAAAAAATCTTGACTCCAAAGTATTCGCTTTTCAATTTTATTGTTTTTAAACACCTGATTTATATCCGATTCAATCAGATGCTTCGTTCTCTCTGAAATTTCTTTTCTGTCTTTACTGGTCCAGCTCCAACCTTTCTCTACAATTAAATCTGTACCAAATCGATCCTGTACACGTACCTTGCCCTGATATACATGCAAGACAGATCCATTGATCGAATCAGTGTAAATAGAAAAGAATGTACCTATTTGAGTAAATAAAGCCTGGTTTGTTTTTATAATTACTGTATCCGTTCCGCTTCCGGTGACATTAACCGATAGCAACCCATTATTAAGAGAGATTGCTGTTTTGACCGAATCAGCCCGATCCACCTTTATGCTTGTACTTTCAAACATTAAAACCCTGGCCCGTGTACCTGCTGCAAGAAGCAGCTGAGATTTTGTATTGGTGGCAATCATTTCTTTTGTTGTCATTAAAGATTCGGTGCTTTTGCCTGGATCTCCTGCTAAAGAAAGAATTTTAATTCGCTCATTTTGATGTTTTTCAATTGGATTTGATCGAATTATAATACTGCGCTTAAAATTGAGGTACATATAAATAAAAGGAGGAATACTGCATAAAAGTATCAGTGCAGCAATTGCATACAAACGGGTTTTCTGAAATTGTAAAAATGATGATTTTTTTTCTTGAAACTGCACTTCCTTTGCACGCCTGATGATCTGCTCTGTCGCCATGGTAATATCGTTTTGATCTAATACCAGGCGTGAGAATCCCTTTTCCAGTATTGAATTTATCTGATGCTCATGCTTTTGCATAATCTTCCAATACCAATTGCGCTATCAGTTTATGCAGTTTTTTTTCTGCTCTTTTTATTTTTCTTCTGACTGTATATTCAGGTATTTTTTCGATTTCAGCAATTTCATTTGTTTTCAACTCTGCAATATGGGATAAAATGAGAAATATACGGTCATTAGCATTGATTTTTTTTAATGCTTCGTTTACATACTTAATCGATTCGGAATTCTTGGTATCAAGTTTGTGTTCTCCTTCTCCATACCAGAAATCCACCTTTCCTCCGGTAACAGCCTTCAATTCACTGTTTTTTTTCCTATATAAAGAACGGCAGTTGTTCGAAGTTACCCGGCAAAGCCAATGAACAAATGGTTGCTCCATCTGTTTTATGTTTTCATGATCCAAATACAATTTGAGGAAAACCTCCTGAGCATTATCCCTGGCAAGCTGCATATCAGAAAAAAAACGATAGCCGATGTTAACTACCAGTTCATAATGCCGTCTGACCAGTTCTGAAAAACAAAACTCTTTTTCGATGTATAAATTCTGCACCAGCTCCCAGTCTTCAAGAACCCTTATGCATTCAGACTTTTCAACCGTATCTCTTCGCATATATTAGCAAAAACTTGCTCTACTTAATTATCCTGATATTTATTTTCAAAGCGCCTCGAAAATGTTTCATCTATATAACGCTTCCAAACAATTTAATGAACATTTTTTTTTAGGACAAATAAAACAAACTTTTTTTCTCTATATTTCTGAACATGGTGATTTATTTATCAGGTTCATAAACACATCGGCATCCTAAATCCTCTTTACGCAATGTGGGATCTGAAGAGAAACGATAGGTAACTGTAAGCTCTTCAAGATAGTTTTTAAAGCTTCCACCTCGATAACTTTTCCGTAACCCAAATTCAGTCGATTCATTAGGTTTATTTGCATCATTTGAGTACCAGTCGTAGCACCATTCGCTCACATTCCCAACCATATCAAATAAACCGTAAAAAGAGATCCCACTGGCATAATTACCTACAGGTGCACTATATCTTGCTCCATCAAATGTATACCCGGAATCGTCAGAATCAACATATCCCACCACATAATTAGCCCGATAGTAAACAGGTGGTTTTTGATTCTCATATGGATCATTTCCCCAGGGGTATATTCGCTTATCTGTTCCCCTTGCTGCCTTTTCCCATTGTGCCTCTGAAGGTAACTGCCCACCAACCCATCTGCAGAATGCATCTGCATCGTTCCAATTAATCCATACTACAGGATGAAATCTCCATGTAGAATCCAGTGAAAAGCCATTTTCAGTTTGATTAATACCGATTTTCTTTAGATCAGTATGATATCGGTCTGCATTACCGCTGTTAAGAAATGAAACATATCTCTCCACAGTAACCTCATAGCGATCAATCAGAAAAGCTTCAACAGTTACTTCACGCTGAGGTCCTTCGTTCATTGGAACCCCAACACCATGACGCCCCATTATAAAGCTTCCTCCTGGAATATATACAAGGTCCTGTTCAATGGTCACTCTGTTCACGCCAGATACAATATTGCTTTCTGATTGCTTATTCAATTTGTCTACTGTTTTAATACAATAATAATACCGGGTTGCAGCTTCGTCTATGGTAGTATCCAGCCAATTGGTATCAGATCTGTTGTAAATCGTAAAAACAGAATCAAATCGAACAGAATCCACACTTCGATAAATTGTGTAACAGAAGAAATCGGAATCATTGTTTTTCTCCCAAATAATACGCAGATTAATGAAGAAATCAGCCTTTACTGTGATTATCCGTGACGGGAATGGAGAAAGATTACCCATAGTGATACGCAATTCATTACCTGTACTGACATGGCTATCTGTAGAAACCACATGTAATGTATATAGGTATATATCATTTTCTTTTACATTATAATCAATGAAAAAAGTATCTTTGCGATCAAAAAATTGAGTAATCGTATCGTTTCTTTTTGAATAAACATCATGTCGGATTAACCTGTAATAAGAAAACTTTTCAGCATTGCAGGTAAACCAGACCAGATGCACCTGATCTGAATCGCCAAAAGTGCTATTAGTATCCCATTGCACAGGCACAGGATATCGACTTTCCAGAAAAACAGTTGTATCTCTTCCTTCTCTGTATAGAGAAAGGAAAAAGGGCTGAGATAAACGATGTGTGGTAGAATTAATATATCTGACATGGATGGTTATTTTATTCTCGGCAAGGTTTTCTTTTATTCTGATTAAAGCATTACCATTGCTGTCAATTTCTACAGAATCAGTGATTTGTTGATAACTGTAGACTAAACTGGCATTACCAATCTTTTCATTGGTGAATTTATCCATAAGGTAAACTGTACAACTGAACTCTGGTATTACAAAATTCGGGTTAGCCGGATCGTAGGGATTGTCTCTTTGAAGGCAGCCGTATAAAAAAATGCTTATTGCAAACATTATTACTGCAGCATATTTTCTAATAATCATCTGGGAACCATTTATAGAATCATTTTAAAAAACATACCGCAAATTGTCACACCAGCTGTGGCAAAGAGAGTATTTCTTGCGACATTCCAACTAACCGCCCTGTGGTATAAACGGTTGAAGTCAGAGGGAGGTAGTGCTGTACGATATTTTCTCATAGAACGTCCTTGAAAATAATAGCAACCACAACCAGCTCCCGCACACAGCAATGATACCGTCAAAAGCCTTAGCACAGTCCTCTTATCTTTTATATGAGCCGAATCACTCCTTCCCAGAGTAATATCATATTGATAAGTGTTTCCGCTTATAAAGCTAACTGGAATTTTTATTGGAGAAAATGTCATTTTTGTTAATTCCAAAATGAAAGTACCAGGCTGAACCATCCCTTCAAATGGGGTTAAACCGATCTCTTTGTTATCCAATAGTACAGTTGCATTACCAGGTATAGTAGATATTATCAGATGTGCCATTGTTGTTCGTTGAAGCCAGATGAGAAGTTTGGATCGCAATATGTTTGCGATATCTTCGTTTTTCTCATCACCTTTTATCATCAGATCAATATGAGAGGTTGTCGCCTGGGACATATCAAACAGCTTTAAAGTGATGTTTATACCATAATCAGAAGTATCAATACTTCCCCAAAGAATATATTCTGCATTCAGATTACGCGCCCTGATTATTGCAGATTCATCAAGAACTGTATCTAATAAAATCAAAGTATCTAAAATCGTTTCAGGGGAAAATGGATGGTTTTCAAGTGTTTCATGAAGCAATATGTTTAATTCGTCATATTCGCTATTAGTAGTTTTATTACTTATAACTCCAAGAACCATTACGGTTTCTTTATTAGTCTGGCCATATATAGAAAATATTGAAAGAAGAAAGATAGTCAAAAAAGGAAATGCTTTTTGAAACCGGGAAGAATGAACCATTAATGATCCAAAGTTAATTCAAAAAATAGTTTTATCTTCAAAGATGTTTTACTTATTAAATATAGTATACTTTCTATCTACAAGCAATTAAAGAGTGTTAAATATACTTGATTCTAAATCAGATGATTCAGGTCGAGAATTGATTAATTCCTATTTTTTCTGTTGGCAAACGATCTTTGTGGTATACAAATCATATCAGGATAATTCCAAAGCAGATTTGTAGGGCTATACATACTGAAGAAGGAGTCTGCCCATTTTCACAACTTTGCAGGGGCAGACTCCTTTTATGTACAGGGGTATCAATGCAAAATGAGAGCAGCTAATTATATATTTTCACCTGACGTTTAACCACGCCGGTCCTGATATCATAACGGATTATTACATTGGAAGTGGAATTATTATTTTTTGAATAATGATTATTTTGAATCTTTCTGCCCCGGATATCAACCAGAATCGATTTGCTGTTACCATTTTTAGTGCTGTGTAACTTTTCCGAGGGCCTGTTCTTTTTTATGTCATTTATGTACTCTATAGACTCAGGTGGAAACTTAAGAGAAAATTCAGTGATGCATCTTACCCAATTGAAACTCCCCGAAGAATCCGGTGTCATTTCGCTACTGGTAAGCGTATCCCATTTTGTCCAATAAATGTCTGACTTGAAGCTGTCCGCAAATGCAGCCGAAATCATATTTCGGTCTACTTTATTAATTTGAACTATCCCCACAAGGTTAAGCCATTCAAGTTCTTTTGTTATGCAAGAGTCCGCCTTAAAGGCATCAATGTTTAATCCAGAACTGTCTATAATAAAATTTATTCCAGCAGAAGCAACTTCGATTAATACATAATTGTTATAGTGGCTTCTGTAGTAATAAACATTTTCCGAGTTAGTCATTATGATATTAGTATCGTTTGTACTTCCTGTTAAATAATTAATACCTTCATCACCGATGATTTCGAACAATGAAAGATCTACTGCATAATTTAAATCATATTTAAAAATCACACTGAACACATAATCAGGATTCTTACATGCATATATCTTTGAAAAGGAAGCGATCATTAACAATATAGTAATTACTTTTTTAATCATAGCTTCTCCCTGCAGTGAAATACATTCCTCTCATTTCTATTCTCATAACGCTTCTGATAGTAAAAATGAACACATTTATTTCACTTTTTAGATTTCTGCCGAAATAAGTCAAAGAGCAGCTACTTACTATAATTTTTTGAATAACTGGTTATCCTCCCCAAACAGATAACCAGTTTTTATAAATGCGGTATGAGATTCTCAAAACTCCCAGGAGAAAAATCTCAACACCTCAGTGCCAACCAAACTATATCAATCACGGAGTTGTTCCCCAAATCAGAGAATTATTAATAAAACCAGCAACTTTCTGCCAATCCCAAAAGTTGGTAAAAGTGCTAAATGAGAAGTCATTGGACTGGTCATAATTTGTCCAGTTTAATTTGTTGAAACGGGTCTGACATTCAACATATTCTCCAGGTATTAAAACTCCGGCATCCGAATCGAAGGATATGTTTAGAATGTGATTAACATCTAGAGATTCTATAGTAGCATTCACTTTGGAAGTGATATCTCTTCCTGAAGGAAGGATTCCAGACCAGTGGACATGAGTTTCTTCTCTTTGAGCAGCTCCCTCATAAGTATAAAAATATTTTGCAGTTACGCTGGCAAGATCGATATCAGTAGTTCCTGTGTTAATAATTCTTAAATTCACCGAAACAGAATTTGTCAGTGCCAAAGGATGATAGGTCATGAACTGAATTTTGATATTTCCTTGTGGTATAGGAGCTGGCGGCAAAACGTTAATGGAGGGATCTCCGAAGATTTGCCAGGTCAGAAACGTAGTCTCTCCAGAGGTTCCGTATTTGTCGATCATTGCAATAGAACTGTTATAGCATAAGGCTCCGAAGGTAGCATTCTGTTCAGTGGTTAACAGTCTGTTGAATTCATCCTGTGCTTCCATAGGAGGTATGAATAATTGTTTTACACTTGAACCATAGATTCCGATTGCCCCCGTAGGATTATTGGTAAGATTATTCTTAGCCCTCAGCCATGCTTCGCAAAAGCATGTTCTGTCAATAAAATTGCCCACCAGACATCCAACAGAAAAAATAAAAGGTAATTTGTTATCATTTGAAAGGGCATTTACGTCAGAAATGGAAAACCCTGATGTGGCCCATTTATCATTACTTCCATGGCCGATATAATTTATCAGAGATACTCCATTATTTATGCTAGCTATTATCATATCAGGAGTTGGATTATTTGGAGCATCAGCACCACCTCGTGAACCTTCATAGAATTCATCCACATGAACATAATGCCAGTTCAACAGATCTGTTCTGATATTTCTCATATGCTCCCAGTCATATTCCCCATCATCACCAGCACCACTTGAGGAGGCAATACCGATTGCGTTGTGAAATGATGGATCTTCTTTATTGTAATTGATTGATCGTTGTACCATGGTGATCACCTGGTCGTCGGTTTCGGCAGAAAATCTTCCGATAATTATGTCCGGGTAGTTATCTGATCCTGAAACCAATGAATAAGTAGGATCAGACCCTCCCCCCGAAACTATAAATGTTGGTATCTGAGCATTATCTCCTACCAATAGTACAAAAGTTAAAGAATTATCGTTATCATAGTAATTCTGGATGAAATTTTTCACATCAGCTGCAGTTGTACCTATACTATCCATACTCACAAGCTCTGTATTCAGTCCGATAGAGTTTTTGTGCAATACAAATGGCTGCATCTCATCAACGAAGTCATTGTATGCAATTACCAGCATTTTACCTGCGTCTGCAACCGCCCTTTTATTGCTTTTCTGCTGAGCATAATTAAGAAAATGGTTTCGAAGAATGGGCTCAAAAAAACGATTGCTTTCATAACGATCTTTTTCATACGAATTTGCCCTGCTCTGTCCAGTATATTTAAATTCGATTACCATTTTTGTATATACTTTCAATGTACCTGAGAGTGGATTGTAACTGAAAGGGAAAAAATTGATTCTTACGCCACGCAAATCTCTGATAAGATATGGCTCACCAACCTCAAGCATATTTTCAGGGTAAAATTTATCTTCCTTATAAATCTGACCAAAAGTATACTCCACACCCTCCTGATCATCACCTCTCATCAAAAGCCCCTTAGAAGGAGCAACTTTCATAGAATAAGATTCATATTTCTGTTCTACTATATTATAAGAAATACATTTACCATGAGGAATGGTTATACTTCGGGATATTTTAGGAAGCTCTGGATTTCCCTTTTCCAGAATCAAAGATCCAATAGGTAGATCCAATAAATTGTATTCATCCCCATTAATGTTTATACTCTTTCTGTGAAAGGTTCCAAGCTGAATTTCTATTATACAACCACTGTCTGTAGAAGAAAGTACTGTGACCTGATTCACATTATGGCTTACTTTAATGGTTTCATAATTGGCAAAAACAGATCCGTTCAAAAAAACAACTAACAAAAAAGCTGCTATACTAAGTGTTTTTAAACATATGTTATTGATTTGATGGGTTCTCATTAAATATATCCTTTGCTAATTCAATTAAAATTAAACATTTACAGTTTTTCCATCCCTTGTTCCCAAACAGGTTAAATAGTCACATACATGCCCCCTTTTTAAAAGGTCTATAGAATAAATCCCTGTGCTTCGAATTGTAAAATAATACATACTTTTTTACCCTGTTCATAATTGACTCTTTTTGTCAACAGAAAATTTTTATTCCGTTTTTTTCCCAAAAATTAGTTTTTACTCAGAGGAATTTTATGTTACATTTCTAATACATGAATGATAGATAATCAGGTATTAATTCAATAGCGAAACTCTATAATACATAGAATTAAGATTATAAAAAGTCCTTTGGAATAAATTGCACAGTATTCTTTTGACTTGGTCAAAGAGCTGTAGATCCGAAAAGCAAAGTGGCCTGGAAATTAGAAGCATCTATCCAAAAAAAAGATTTGTTTCAGGTGTAATACAATACATTTTATCATCTATGTATCGATTTACACTTATCGATACATGAAACAATTGCATATTATTTGTTTTTAAACTGGTATGAGAATTGCCCGTATGATCAAAAAGTCATATTGATTCATTTTTATTTTTAGGGAGGAGACAGTATGATAAAGATAGGAATCATTATTGGAAGCACCAGACCCGGACGGGTTGGAGAAAAAGTAGGAAACTGGGTATATGATCAGGCGATTAAACGCAATGATGCTAATTTCGAAATTATTGATATTAAGGATTATAACCTGCCGTTATTAGATGAACCGGTTCCGGCAGCATACGGTCAATATACAAAAGAACACACTAAAACCTGGGCTGCCAAAATTGCATCAATGGATGGATTCGTGTTTATTACAGGTGAGTACAACCATTCAACTACCGGTGCTTTAAAAAATGCTATCGATTACCTTTACGCAGAATGGAACAATAAGTCTGCTGGGTTTGTGAGCTATGGAGCTTCTGGTGGTGTGAGAGCCGTAGAACATCTGCGACAGATCGCTGCAAACCTGCAGATTGCAGATGTAAGAGCGCAAGTCGAGCTCTCTTTATTTACCGATTTTGAAAACTTTACCGAATTCAAACCTGCAGCAAGACATGAAAAAGATCTTCATACCCTCCTGGATCAGGTCATCTCCTGGGGAGAAGCACTTAAACCTCTACATACTTAAGGGGAATATTCCCCTTAAGTGAAATAATTCCTCAGTAATCTCAAAATTTCAACTACAACTCATTTTCTTGTTTATATTACTGACATCCTTAATAAATAGTCCTACGACTATATTTTCATTCTATGATAATTCTTTGGTAATTTTCTTTTTAAGACCTGGGAGAAGAAATGAACCACCCTCTTATAAAACTTAGAATTTCAATTATTTCAGTTATTTTTCCATCTATCTTTTTTTTACCCACCAATTCTTTAGCCATTAACGTCATAATCGATCCTGAAATCAAAAATCAGACATTTGAGGGATGGGGTTCCAGTTTATGCTGGTGGGCAGTTCTTGCTGGAAAGTGGAGTGAACCTAACAGAAACCGATTAATCGATGCAATAGTTAATCCTGATACCGGCTTAGGATATAATATTTTTCGTTATAATATAGGAGGGGGAGACAACCCTTCGCACAATCATTTGTCTGAACCAAGGGCAGTTCCAGGTTTTAAAAAAAGCGAAACCGCTGAATATGACTGGTCCGCAGATCAGCATCAACGTAACATTCTTTTGGGAATCGCTTCACGTGGTGAAGACCTCATATTTGAAGCATTCTCCAATTCTCCACCCTGGTGGATGACTATCAGCGGTTGTGTCACAGGAAACACCAATGGTGCTGATAATCTCAAACCAACCTATTTTACCGCATTCGCCGATTATTTAACCACAGTCGTAAAACACTATAAAGATAACTGGGGAATAAATTTCAGAACTATTGCACCCTTTAATGAACCCTCTTCAGGATATTGGAAAATCAATGGAACACAGGAAGGCTGTGGATTTAAAAATAACCAATCTAAAATGATTAAAGAACTAGGTAAACAACTGATTGCCAAAGGACTTTTTGATCAAACAAAAGTAAGCTCTGCAGACGAAACATCTCTGTCTCATACCGTTAGTACTTTTAAATCTTATGATGACAGCACATTTCTCTACCTTTCTCAGATTAACTCACATTCCTATGGCGGATGGCAATCAAGAAAAGCAGTTGATTCTCTGGCTAAAACTCATAACAAAATATTATGGCAGTCCGAATCGGGTCCCTTGGGTAAGGGTGACGACAAAAGTGATATCACTATGTGGATGTCACATGTCATTATACAGGATCTAAGACTGATGAAACCTAATGCATGGCTCGACTGGCAGGTATGTGACCCAGTGGCTGACTGGATGTCTATCGAGCTTAATCATTCTACCCAGAGTTTCAGATACACTAAACGCTACTACATGCATGCCGCTTTCAGCAGATTCATAAGACCAGGATCTCAGATAATCTATAGCAGTGATACCAACTCTGTTGCTGCTTTGGTTCCTTCTACCGGGAATCTGGTAATAATACTCAGAAATAATGCAAATAGAAACACTCCTTACACCATTGATCTTTCCCGTTGCACAACATTGGGTACCAAGGCAGAAATTCATCAGTTTTCTCTCCCTGGAAGTCTTTCAAAACTCGATGATACTCAAATTAATGATAAAATGATCTCACTCAGCGCACCCGCACAAACTATTACCACCTGCGTCATACCAGGATCGACAACCGCTGCTGAAGAAAAAAAACACCGAACTGGTAAAGTCAGATTTACTTCTTTAAGTTTTTTCAATAACACTCTCAGATTTCAGACAACTCCCGGAACTCACCTTCAGATTAGCATTTTCAATAGCGAAGGAAAATTGTTATCAACCAGTCAATATAATGTCAGAGGTTTTTCGGAAAAGATTGATTTTAACCGTTACGCACTGGCAAATGGAATGTATCTGATAAAGATCAAACAGAACGAATCAGTCATTTTACACAAAATATTGTTCTCCAAATAAATTTGACATGCTCTGGGTTAATCTGCCGCTTTAACTATGGCTTTTCAGTTCATGTGTGAACGTTGTGGACACCGAATTTGCTTGAGTGGTAGACAACAGATTTTCAAACAGAAGTAGAAATGGAATTTCCAGTCGATTTAGGGATAAATCGACCGGAATTCCAATAAAACAGGACTAAAAGAGGGGTCTGTTTTGTTGTTTCAATGTTTCTAAAAAATCAACTTCATTATTAAGATTTATCGTTCGTTTTAAAACGAATTTTCTTAAAATGCAGAAACATTAAAATGAATCGACTATATCTGTTCAAAGAATCATTCCTGAGAAAATCAGGTCTTCATCTTAATCAGATACTGTTGAATGACATTTTACAACTGTCGTTCAACCTATATTGATAAGATATAAAAAATTGAGAAAAAGATAAATGCAAAAGGATTAACAATTTTGTATATATGATATATTAATATATCAGTAACCAAAACATTGCATATAGAAAGGAAGAGTAATATACATAATTAAAAAAAGGCACGAAGAATTTCTCGTGCCTCTGTAAAACTGAACAACAGTAATTTCCAATTATCTTAAAGACACACCCATTCCAGTATATATGTCTTTGTTGGCAGTACCTATCCGGAAGATATGACAGCCTGAGGGCAGCTTTGCCACGGTAGCCATACCATTCACAAAATTTAAAGGTATCCTGGAAATAAGCTTTCCAGATATTGAATAGGTGGAAAGAAAAAGTGATCTGCTCTCATCTGGTGTGGCAGTAAGCCTGATGGTCGATCCGCTCAATACAACGGAAATAGGATCAGGTTTTACCTTGGTAACCGGACGAATTGCATTTGGATCAGAAAAATCTTTAAGAATCTCCAAACTATCACGAGGATGCAGGTAAACTATCGCAGTATCCTCGTCCATAATTACCCGATATTTACCCTGATATCCCTCAAATGTAAAATCTCCTTTATCATCAGATTTGCCTGATATTTTAGTTCTCCACTCCGAACGCACATCCCGCCACCTTTTACCGGTTTCAGTTTCTTCCATAAGTGAATCTACAAAATAACAGGTCAAATCATCACGCCACATATGACGTTTAACCCATGTCCACATGACAATTCCACCCACATTTTTATTTGAAAAAGCAGTACGCATGAGTTCTTCTATCTTATCTGGACTCTGTCTGATATCAAACTTCCAATCAACTTCGGTGAACCATACTTCCCGGCCCAGCCCATCTACCAACTGCTTAACTCTGGCATTGAGATTATCTCTGGAACAGTTGTTTGGATAATTATCGAAATGCCCTTCCATACCGATTATATCAAATTTATCTTTGAAAGGGCTGCACCTGTCAATGTAGAGATTACAATCTGCCGAGGATCCTTCCAGACCATAATCGTTAATTGTGAATTTTGATTTTTTATCAATCTTTCTGGCCTCAGTAAGAATCCATTCGAATATGTTAGAATCTCCTGAATATTTTACCAGTGTTAAATCGTTATAAGCTGGTTTTGCACCACCAACACCAGGCGAAGAATACCCATGAATGATTTCATTAATAATATCCCAATGTACCACTCTGCCCAAACCATAGTTCATAGCAGTATCTATACGTTCTTTCATGGCTTCTTTAAACAAATCCTTGGTTGGCAGAGACCATGCCCATGGTGGTATCCAACAGGTATCTTCATTCCAGAAAAGGTTGTGTCCGCGCACTTTTATATCATTTCTTTCACAGAAGTTGAGAATAGTGTCTGCCTTCCACCATACCTGATCAAGTTTTTCATCACTATCCTGATAAACATAATCCCATTTCATCTCGTTTTCTGGTGTGCAGAACTCAAAGTACTTCAGAAAGGCATCTCCATAGCTTTGCTTACAACCTGGATCAGCAGCTATCGTATCATGCAAATACCAGTTCATAGCTCCACCGAACCCGAAATGGTTCCGTATTTGTTCTGCTTTAACATTGGTATTGGGCTTTTTTACATTGAACTTGGCAGTACTTTTTCGATGACTGTAGTCGTATTGCGCAGATACACTGCTGGCAGCAACCACAAACGTGACTGCCACTAAAACCGACCTGATTTTTCCTGGTGACATAAACAACCTCCCACATTATAGATAATATTTTATGAATATAATAAAGCTATGCAATACTTCTTTGGTTTATTTTTCCAGATCCAAATTTCATTTTCCAATAGCCACAGCCCAGCTCCTGGTGAAGAGATGAAGTAAATCTCTTTCTACAGGGCATCCGATTATACCCTTCATACCAAGTTAACGGATAATGTTATTGCCAGACCATCTTCTTTACTGGTTCATGAACAAATTCAACTGATTCAATCTCATTTTCTCAAACCCTGCGGTGTAATAGGTGGTCGTAAATCTTTCCTTAGAAGATCCACGAATCAAATGTGCTGCTACACTGAGATTGTCCTGCAGATGAGTATTGTCTTTAACGGTTTCTTTTAAAAAAACGAACTGTTTTTCAGATAACATTCTTTATCATTGCCAATCAGTACTCACTTTCAAACAGTATATGTTCCTGATGCCACATCGCCTCCTCTGCCTGTCCAGTTTGTATGAAACACCTGATCAGCAGGAGCATCTATGCGCTTATAGGTATGCGCACCAAAATAATCCCGCATCGCTTGCAAGAGGTTTACTGGAAGCTTTGCGCACCGATAGCCATCGAAAAATGCCAGTGCCGAACTGAATGAGGGCATGGGAATACCCAACTCAACAGCAGTCATTATCACTTTTCTCCAGGACGCCTGACAATCATCAATCACTTCTCTGAAATAATCATCTAAAAGCAGATTTGAGAGCTTCGGATTTTTTTCATAGGCGTTTTTAATCTTATCCAGAAAGGCGCTTCTGATAATACAGCCGTTTCTCCACAATAAGGCTATATTACCATAATCAAGATCCCAGCCATACTCTTTGGCCGCTTCATGCAGGCACATAAAGCCCTGTGTGTAAGAGATAATCTTAGAAGCAAGCAGCGCTTTACGTATATCTTCCACCAGCCCTTTAGCATCACCCTTAAAGTGAGTTACGGGACCTTTTAATACTTCTGAAGCTTTAATCCGTTCCTCTTTTAAAGCCGAAAGGCAGCGGGCATAAACCGATTCTGAAATCAGAGTAACCGGAATTCCAAGGTCCAGAGAATTGACAATAAACCACTTGCCTGTACCCTTCTGTCCTGCCTTATCAAGGATTTTCTCAACCAGTGGTTCACCATCATCATCTTTATAAGCCAGAATATCTCTGGTTATTTCTATAAGATAACTGTTCAGTTCGGTTGTATTCCATTCTGCGAATATCTGATGCATCTGATCAGCAGAGAGTCCCAGACCTAGTTTCATTAAATGATAAGCTTCACAAATAACCTGTATATCTCCATATTCGATGGCATTGTGAGCCATTTTTACGTAATGGCCTGCACCATCAGAGCCCACCCAATCGCAACATGGAACTCCATCAGGTGTTTTGGCAGAGATCGCTTTGAAGATATCCTTTACCAGTGGCCAAGCTTTCTCATTTCCTCCCGGCATGATTGAAGGCCCTCTTCTGGCCCCCTCTTCTCCACCGGATACTCCTGCTCCTATATATAAAATTCCATTTTCTTCCAGATATTTTGTGCGCCTGATAGTATCAGTAAAGTGAGAATTTCCACCGTCGATTATGCAATCACCAGGAGAAAGATATTTCAGCAGTTTTTGGATTTCCGCATCTACGGGATCACCCGCTTTCACCATGAGCATAACCTTTCGGGGAACTTTCAGAAGGCTAACCATCTCCTCTATAGAATGTGCCCCGATTACATTGGTTCCTTTTGCAGCATTTTTTAGAAAATCATCGACTTTCGATACCGTACGATTAAAGGCAACTACCGTGTAACCGTGATCATTCATGTTAAGAATAAGATTTTGGCCCATAACGGCAAGGCCAATCACTGCTATGTCAGCCTTTTTTTCCATAAGGTCTTTCCCTATTATAATATCAACATGAAGCAGACCCCATCTGATCACAAAGATTATCTGAGGATGAACTTATCATGCAGGCTTTGTGTTCCACTTTGAAGTCTAAGCAGATATAAACCTTTTGCAATATCACGCGTATCGATAAAACAGGTACCAGCATTAGTCAGGTTAACCGACTTAATCACTTTACCTTGCAACCCGTAAATATCAATTTTTCCTGCACTGGAGGTAATAATTGATATCCCATGAGAATTTCTTAAAATCTGCATCGATGGTTTGGTGATGTTGTTTTGTGCTGTCCTGCGAATACTGGTGGTTTGAATCCAGTTGCCAACAAAAATTTGCATCTGATCTTTTAGATCAGGGAATTTTGCGGTTGAGACAACCACAGTGTAAATGCCATCCTTATCGGCGGAAAAACTTACACTGGAACCCTCTGTTGCACTCAATGTACCACCATTATCCACACTCCATTTCAAAGTTTCATCAATTGCCGCATTCTTCTGGTCTGTAAATTTGGCTGACAGATTAACCCTGGCACCTGTCTCTACTACTGTAGCTTTATTAGTATCAGGTGTAATAAGTGTAAGGTTACAACCTACTGATTCCTTATATTTTGATCCGAAATCACTCTTAAAATCTTCCACCCACCTTTTGGCATCTGTATACTGCTTATTGAGTTTTGCCAACACATGATTGTGAATTTCAGGATCTACCAAATCCGATACCAATTTCCAGTTATTGATGAAATTTCTTACCTGGTGAAGTCCCCTGAAATGATTGTGATAGAGGCTCTGAATAAGAGTCATACCGGATTTCATTTTATAATCCCATTTACAGTGATGGAAAAACAAAAGAAAATCTTCGGGGCATTTTTCGATATTTGCAAAAGAGTCAGCAACAGCAGGTGGGTAATACTTAACAAAGTTGTTACCGGTTGTAGGCGTGCGATCAACACCAATTCCATCATTGGTAAGATTCATGAAATAAGGAGTGTACCATTCGCTAAGCTTCATCCCGTCAAAATCAATCTCGTAATGCTCATTCCATCTCAGAGCAGGCATAAGAGCACTATAGGAAATTGTGTAGTCCTCATAAGTTCTCCAGGATTTTGAAAGCATATCATTTACCACAAACCTGACCTCAGGAGTACCTCCACCATGAAAACTGCTTCTGATCCATTCATCAGCAATTTGCTCTTCGGTAAGCGTGGGATCCCATGCCAATCTACCGAACCCATAATAATTAGCCTGAGCTAAAAACTGTGCTGTCCAGTTTACAGTATCACTGAGATTACTGATCCCCCAAACTCCACCGCCACCCTTTACCGGATCGCCTGTACCTCTGAGGATCTGATATGTGATAGAACCTTCTGTCCCCGGGTTTAATGGAGCTCCCTTTAGATCCCAGTGAAGAATTTGACGCCATTTTGGTACCAGCCAACACAGGTGAATCCCTTGCCCAGTGTATTCCTGAGTGATCTGAAACTCCATTCCATGCCGTACCCCCTTAAGTCCCAATAACGGATTTGGAGGTTCAACAGTCTGAAAATCCCTGGGGCCATCTTTTGTACGCAATATAACCGCTTCATCCCAGGTCTGACCCTCAAACTCTTTCCACTGGCTGATAGCAAAGTCATCTGTGTTATTATAAACAAATGTCCGCCAGATCAAATTGTATCCGTATCTTTTAAGAGCCTCTGCCATGGGATTTGCTCCCTGGCTCTGAATTAAATTATAAGTGCGGGGCCCGGCCTCACCTTCGGAATCTGCTTTCATCAAAAAGCCGCCAAAATTAGCAATATATTGATGGATCATATCTACTCTATCGAACCACCATTTTTTTGCCTGTGCATTAGCATAAGCATTGGCACTATTTGCTTTAGGGTCTATCAACACAGGACTGGCATATGATACCGACAAGTAGTACTTAAGCCCGTAGGTTCCTATTATGTCAGCAAAGACCTTTTGTGTTTTCAGTTTCTCTTCCTCGAGGCATTGATAATTTTTGATAGAATTACCGCGGTATGTATTAACATTATCTGGACAAATCCCGTTAAGCCCCAGCGATGCTGCCATACGGCAATAATCTTTTATGCGCTTTAGTTCTGACTCTGAGAGCTTGCCAAAATTCTCCATACGATAAACCCGGTTTCCACCGTACACTCTTTCGGTGTCTGGCCTGCTTCCGTAGTGGTTATACCAATGATCCAAAACACGAAGAGGAAAATAGGGACTTTCCACTATATTCAGATTGTTTATTGGTTTTCCGGTTTGCATTAAGCGTATAAAATGAAAGGTCCCCCGCAATATTCCGACCTGGCTTTTTCCGGTGATATAGGTCTTATTCCCTATACTTTTAATGATAAATCCTTCTTCAGAAACATCAGAAAAATCTATTCCTTCGGCTAACAGAGAAGATCCTTCAGGTGCAAGCACTATTGCCCCGGGACCATTGGTAGATGGAAGTTTTGAGCCCCCCAGCAACTCCGGTATTGCAAGATCAAACTCCTCTTTCGCATTCTTCAAAGTATCTGAATTTTCATCGGAAAGTACTAAGCTTGCACAGACACTCTGATATTGTGCTTTCAATGCAGGATCTGCAACCGGTGTATAATACAACCAGGTTTTAGATCCATTGTAAGCAAAAAGACTCATCGGTATCAGAAGAGCAATCTTTAATAAACGATGCACCGATAAACTTAATGCCTTTGATAGTGGCATAACTGTCCCCTTCTGACATGAATTTATGATAATAGATGAAGATTTCTCATTTTTAATGATTAATTTCAGTATTCTAAATTTTTAAATTATTAAGATAAGATATGAAAATCATAGTTCAAATGCCACTATTTAATGCTCGATTTGATTTTGACCCGATATATTATTAAATCAAAGATTTTAAATGAAATTTATAGCCAATTAGACTGTCTACCCAATAGTCTCACTCATAACTGTATAACCGTATCCTTCAAACCCGTTGGGAAGCTTCAACCGTTCAGATCCTGACTCATATCTGAAATCGGGTTATTACTTGTTTCTTTCTTGCTCTTCAGTTGGCGGTAAAGGCGATAAGTGCAATCTTTGTTGGCACAGCGATCGCAGAAGTAAGGTTCCTTTTTTACAGATGATCCTACTCCTATGATCCCGCTGGTCGATTTTCTCGGTATCATCAATGCGGATTCAGTCAACTCCATACCACAGCAACCCGAAGGAAAAAACGAAAATAACAGTTGTTGTTCGGAAACCGGCCAACCACAATATCCGGGACTGAAACGATTAGTGACAAACAACCCATTCTCCGTCATCTTCTGTTCTATATAACCATGAATAATATCTGTGGCCTTGTCAACTGCCACCGAAGCAATCGTGTCCACAAAATGACCCATGACCCCATCACCCTCAGAAAACATTTGGCTGGACCAGCTTTCCATCTGTGCTCCGATCGTACAGATAAATATGGCCAGTCTCTCCGCATTTTTTAATTGGAAAGCGACAGTCTTATTAAGATGAAAACGAATATTATTGATCAACAGGGCATGATCACTATGAGCAGAAACATCAACGATTCTGTAAGCTGCTCTAATATCACAAAGCTCTTGAAGTCTTTCTATAATCTCATCTATCTGCTCGCCGAAAAATTCTGGTATCGCATTTTCAGCATACCCCAGTTCACTGAAGATCTGTTCTCTGGTGATATCCAGTGATGAAGTATCTACGGAAAGCTCACAGATTTCCTTAACCGATTCAATCACAGAGATAATAGAACTCATTTCAGCAAATTTCGATTGCTTGGGCCAGTGCACGGATGTGTTGTGGAGTGGTACCACAACAACCGCCAATGATATTTGCTCCGGCTTTGATTAGTAGAGAGACTTTTTCCGCCATCATTTCCGGTGTTTCGGGAAACACCGTTTTCCCACCCTCAAGAACCGGTCTTCCGGCATTAGCATGAACAAGAACGGGGGTTTTGGAATCTACCTTCCTTATTTCACGCACGATGTCTATCATCCCTTCAATTCCATTACCGCAATTGGCACCAATAATCGAAGCCCCAGCCAGTGTTAGAGCTATAGCCATATCCGAAGGAGTCACCCCCATCATGGTGCGGTAGTCGCCATTAACTGTTTTTTCGAAAGTGAAAGTGCATGCCACTTCACACTCTGTATTTTCTCTGGCTGCACGAACCGCCAGACACGCTTCATCCAAAGCAGCCATGGTTTCTACACAAATGACATCAGCCCCACCGCGTGCCAAGGCCTTAGCCTGTATACAAAAACCTTCAAAAAGAGTCTTTTCAGGGACTTCTCCCATCATAATAATAACACCGGTAGGCCCTATGGAACCAAGGACAAAATGATCGGAGCCAGCAGCTTCTCTGGAAATAGCCGCCGCTGCTTCGTTTAATTGAGCACACTGATCCTCTAAACCGAAATGCCGCAACTTCGTTGGACTGCCACCAAAGCTATTGGTAAGAATCATGTCTGCACCCGCATCGATATAGCTTTGAGCAATAGCCAGAACATCTTCGCGATGAGTATTGTTCCAGCTCTCAGGGCACTCTCCAATCTGCAAGCCCCGCTCCTGAAGCATAGTCCCCCATGCTCCATCAGAAACCAGTACTTTTCCTTTTTCCAGCTCTTGAAGCAAAGAATTCATCAAATCGTTCCTATTGCATTGAGCCAGTCAACTGCATTCTGAGGATCACGAGCATAACCATCAGCCCCCATTTCCGCAGCTATGTTCTCTGTCAATGGAGCTCCACCAACGATTATCCGAACATCTGAATAGCTGGCCTTTATCTGTTTAATTGTATCTGCCATATTGCCCATTGTAGTGGTTAACAGCGCACTTAGTCCAACAACACATCCGGGATTCTCTTTAATCTTCTGAAGAAAACTGGCAGGTTTCACATCCACTCCCAGATCAATTACTTCCCAGCCGTTCCCTTCAATGATCATTGAAACCAGATTCTTACCTATGTCATGAAGATCCCCGGCAACAGTCCCCAGAATAAATTTCCCTTTGGATTTTACTGATCCGGACTTGAAAAAAGGCTTAAGATGGGCCATCACCGTATGCATCGCTTTAGCTGACATAAGAAGCTCTGGAATAAAGACCTCATTTCTGCCAAACTTCTCTCCTATCCGCTGCATTCCATCATTGCAAGCCTGCAGAATCGCATCTGGCTTAACCCCTGCCTCGATCGCCTGCCTGGTATACTCATCCGCTCCGTCAAGCCCCTTCATATCAGCAGGAAACGGAGAAACCTTATTGACCTTTCCACGCTCTACACACAGACCGATTTTTTGGATTAATTCATTCATTTTAAATCCTCTTTTTGGGTTGTTGGGATTTCCAGTGAATATAAGGAGTACTTTTTTTAAAAGCAAGCAAAAATTTATTGATTTCCAAATGGTTAATTATAATTTCCTGCATATCTTTTGTGTAGTACTTTTTCCATTTTCCTCATGTAATTACATAATAACTAAATCGAAAGATCTATTTGGTGATAGATTTAACATGACACCTATCAGCCCAGAAGATTTCAGAACTCTTGCCGCTCCATAAAAACCTTCTGCTCATGATTAAAATATATGATTCAATTCCTAAAAGAATAATCTCAATAAATAATTTATCAAAAACAGTCAAGTTTTTCTTTATCGATGTAAATATTTTTGCTTCACCTCCAGAATTTCTCTGAAAAATTGATGGCACAGGATGTTTAAAAGTGATAAGACCAGGGCTCTGCTGGTTTTGAAGCCTGCGCACAACAATTGTCACCAGATTAGCCTCTGGTTTTCTGTTAAAAACGACTGAATCTCCTGCCGGATTTAAATTTATCAAAATAAATACTGTTACTGGATTCAATCGTCTTTTTTTGTTATTAAACCTTAAAGTAATACATCTCCAGAAATCACCCCAGGATTTCCTACCATTGGTTCCAATCTCACCAGGAAAACATGGCAACACCCAAGCTAAACAAAGAAGATTACCTCAGCTCAGAGATGCTGAAGATTCCCATCAAAAATATGTTCTTTCCCATTCAGGTTAGAATGAGTTATTTTCCTGATCTGAAAGATAATGCAGGGAAATGGCAATTCTTTTTCAAAAATTTTAATTTAAAAACAAGACACTTATGGAAAAAATTAAAGATAAAAAACGCACAGCAGTACTGCTGATTCACTGTCCTGACAAAAGAGGAATTGTTGCATCTGTAACCGATTTTCTATATAAAAACAACGGCAACATAATTCATCTCGATCAGCATGTAGACAGGGAAAAAAAGATTTTTTTCATGCGTGTGGAATGGGAACTGGATAATTTCAATATACCCGATAATGAGATACTAAAATTTTTTCAGTACTCCATAGGCAAAACTTTTCAAATGCATTCTGAAATTCATTTTTCAGAAAAGGTCCAGCGTGCAGCCATCTTTGTTTCAAAAATCTCCCATTGTTTTTACGATGTCTTATCCCGTTATGTTTCAGGAGAGTGGCAAATCGAAATTCCACTCATTATCAGCAATCATAATGCTCTGGAGAAAGTAGCCAGATTATACGGAATTGACTTTCACCATATTCAAATTAATGAGAGCAACAAAGCAGAACAGGAGCAAAAAGAGCTTCAGTTGCTGCAGCAGTATAATATCGATTTTATTGTGCTTGCCAGATACATGCAGATTCTTTCTGGCGATTTTATCCGCACTTTCAACAAACCTATCATTAACATCCATCATTCTTTCCTGCCAGCTTTTCCCGGTGCAAAACCTTATCATTGCGCCTATGAACGGGGCGTTAAACTAATTGGAGCGACCGGACATTATGTGACAACAGAGCTGGATGCAGGTCCGATAATCGAACAGGATGTAGTCAGGGTCACCCACAAACATTCAATAGCAGATCTGATCAGAAGAGGGCAGGATGTGGAAAAGATGGTATTGGCAAGGGCTGTTTGGCTTCACATTCACCACATGACCCTTGTCTATGAAAACAGGACAATCGTGTTTAATTAACCCTGTTTAGTCCCCAGTCCCCTGAAGGGGGACTAAGACACACGAAGTAACAATAAAAGTCCTTAAAGTCACCCTTCAGGGGAGATTTAGAGAACTGGGAATAAGTTTGCGTTGTACTGCTAATCCCTTATTCCAAACCGATATATGGTAAGCTGATTATAACTCTCTCCTGGGTACAATCTGGTCGAAGGGAAATGGTTCTGATTAGGAGAATCAGGAAAATGCTGTGCTTCCCAGCAAAACCCAAAGTGTTTTTTGTACTGAATACCGTTTTTACCCTTTATAGATCCATCAAGAAAATTGGCAGAATAAAACTGTATGCCAGGTTCAGTCGTAAACGCTTCAAGAGTCCTGCCACTTTGAGGCTCATAAGCCAGACCGGCATACGATAACTCATTTTCATTGGATTTATTTAATACAAAATTATGATCGTATCCGCCGACTTTCTCAATATCATCAATTATCTTTTTAGCCTTTCTGAAATCAAAGGCAGTTCCACTTACCTCGGGCAACTTTCCAGTGGGAATAGCATCACTATCCACTTCGGTGTACTTATCAGCATTGATTGTAACTATATGATCCAGAACAGTCTCTTTACAGCCATTCAGGTTAAAATACGTATGATTGGTGAGGTTGACCACAGTAGGAGCATCGGTTTCGGCAGTGTAGGAGATTTTCAATTCATTTAGATCATTTATTGCGTATACCACTTTTACCAGCAGATTTCCAGGGTATCCCTCTTCTCCATCTTTGCTCAAATAGGTGAGTTTAACCCCTACTTCTTCACTGTTTTTAAAAGGTATCGCATGCCATACGACAGTGTGAAACCCCTTGAAACCACCATGAAGCGAATTAGGTCCATTATTTATTGGAAGTACATATTTTCTGCCCTCAAGAGAGAAAACACCTTTAGCGATTCGATTGGCATAACGGCCACATACAACACCGAAATATGGGTGATCGGTCATGTATTGTTGAAGATTATCGAATCCTAACGCGATATCAGCCAATTCACCGTGTTTATCAGGGCATAGAATCGATGTTACAGTTGCTCCATAGTTGGATATTTTAACTGATAAATTGCGGTTATTCTCCAAAGTGAAAAGTGTAACCGATTCGCCCTGAGCGGTTTTTCCAAAATGGCTGCTGGTTATT
>JAAYPC010000115.1 GCA_012519985.1 Fibrobacter sp. | reverse complement strand
TGTTGAAATTCTGGCCTTACACCACCAAATGTATGTCTTTTTTCTCTTCTCAAAAATTGAATGGATGATTGCAAAACTATCAATATTAAGAATAATAATACATTATATGTCTCAGTGCAAGGAACTTTCCTATAAAATGTAGTACTAATCAATTTATCATGGGTTATCTTACTTTATTTAAGTGTTATATAATACGACTGCTATCTTCGAAATTGTTAACCATAGTATCTTTGGGAGTCAAATATCCCCGACATTTTCTGACAGACTAGTTAACAGTCACACTCATCAGGTTTATTTACGTGAATAATATCCCATCATTTCTGCTGTACTAATCACATGTCCCATTATTTTTCTGTCTATCTGCTCTCTGGTCAATCCGTCACTCTCTTCGATGATTGTGTCTAATGCATAAAGACGGAAAAAATAGCGATGGGTCTCATTTCCTGGCGGACAGGGGCCGATATATTCTTTCTGTTTGGAAGTAGATATTCCCTGTTTTCCGGGAACACTATTTTCTTCAATTTTTTTAATATCTGCAGGAATATTATAGAGAATCCAGTGAGTCCAAACACCACTTGGGGCATCGGGATCATCTATGATTAACGCCAGACTTTGTGCTTTTTCCGGGATTTCCTCCATATCGATTTCAGGATTGACGTTATCACCTTCACAGGAATACTTAAAAGGTATTACTCCCCCATTTTTAAAAGCAGGACTGCTGATTTTCATATTGATCCCAAAGTTATGTATTACGAAAAAGAATGTATACCAAAATTCAGAGCAAGTTACAGACCTCAGTGATTATCAAAATATCGAAGCAGGAAAAGAAAAAAAAGAATAATGAATAGAGCAAATACTTGAATATCGAAGTAAATGGTTCTCCCGAACTGTCTGAACAAAATTGCAGCTAAATACAACAGAATAAATAGCTACTTCAGTATTGAGACAATTAACAGATAAGTAATCAGAAATAATACCTGATCAGATAAGCCCCTGAAAAATAAGGATTTCTTACTGCCGATTCTTTGTTCAGATGTTCTATTCAGATTACTTCTGATTAAATATTGTTTTGATATTGGTTCCTTTTTTTGCGATTTAAAATTATTACGTCATTTTTTTTCTCAGATACCTGAGTAGTTACCGGAATAATTACTATATATTATATAAGTTCAATAGTGGCAGATCTTACCACTGGAGGATTAAAATGAAATGGCAATCATACTGTTTATCGATGGTGTTGTGCCTTCTTTCTGCCGCCACGGCTGATATTTCAGTATCCGGCATTGTAAAAAAATCAGATGGAACCACCGGTATCCCCGGAGTTAAGGTCAGTCTTTCCGAGCAGAATGATTTTTTCTCTTTTACCGATTCCAGCGGAATTTTTAAAATTGAGGGAACCGGTTTGAGATCATATTTACCAAAAGCAAACACCATCAAAATCGACCTCAAAGACAGGATTCTGTACATTTCTCCTATTGCCCTCAAACAAAACTGCAAAATCGGGATCTATTCAGTTACCGGGAAAAACCTTCTATTCAAATCGCTATCTCAGATCCAGCCACAGGTCCACTCTCTCAGACTCCCCCATCTGAGTTCAGGAATCTATCTGATCCGCCTGACCCTGGGCAACATAGAACTCACATACACCCTTAGCTGCATGGGTAAGCGGCTCTTTTTAACAGATCACAATAAAAACATTATGTCCGTTCCGGGAAATATCACCGTATCAAAAAGAGAATCCGTCAGAGATACTTTGATTGCTGAAAAATCCGGATATATCACAAAGAAGGTTCCTCTTGCCAGTTATCTTCAGGAGGATATTACAATTGTACTGGATTCAATTGCAAATCCGGCATTAAACAAAGGACTCACAGTCTATTTCATTCGTCATGCGGAAACCGTAGCAAATGCATCCGGACAACATGGTGGTGACGGGCCGCTGGAAGATCATGACACATTGACCGAACTGGGAGAAAAACAGGTCGAAGATTTAAAGAATTACCTGATTGAAGAGAACATCAGACCGGATCTGGTTGCAGTAAGCCCATCTCTGAGAACGCAGAAAACAATTGAACCATTTCTTAAAGCTCTAAACATTAAAGCTGAAATATGGGTAGAGCTGAATGAGTGCTGCGGTGATGAGCCTTCAGGCGAACCACTCCCTACAGAGCGTCCCGAACCCCGCTGGAAAATTAAAGTCGAACCGATGTCAGAAAGCTTTATAATTGCAAGCGAGAGTGACAAGTACCACTGGTGGCCCCAGTCTTATGAGGAAGGGGTTTTCATGGTGATGACCGCCAGAGACAGGCTTCTTGACAGATTCAACCAGAGTGGAAAAACGGTCATGATCATCGGTCATGCAGTTAATGGAGGCATTTTTTTGGGGCTCCTGCGTGGCTATGACATGATTAATACCAAGCCACAAAGACCGGTGTACCTGATGAATGCAAAGGTCAACAAATTATCTCAAGACAGCCTCTCAGGGGATTTTACTTTACAGCAGAATCTTAATAAATAAAGATAAAATGCCTGTAATTAGTAGCAGGAAGAATTCCTTTCCTGCTTGCCACATTTCGCCTGCTCCTACAAGAGAGGATCAGCAATTCTCCACCTTTCATTCCTTTTCGGGGGCTACGCTGTCTCATTCAGAGCTGCACCCTTAGGCCCCCTTAATCTAATGCTGGTTCATGCGTCATTATTTATGGAACTCCCAATCACCACGGAGTGATTGGGTTTACATCGGTTCTTTGTTACCACTTTTTTTAATATATAAATACCTCAGGGTAATAAAATGCTGTTAATAAGCATTTTATTCGAAATTCGTTACCAGTTTTTATGAATAATATAACTTCTTAATTAAAATGGATTATATTACCATTAATCTTCAGGTGGCCTGCACCCCAGAGAAAAAAGAGATTATAAAGGACTTTCAAACTGCCAATGAAAGTTTAAGGCAGGTACCAGGTTCCCATAAAACAGAGGTATTAATTAAAGATTTAGACCTTTAAATCAGTTAGACAAATTGATAAAGACAACATGCGATGAAGGTTATTGGCGATAATGAGATTGGCTTTGCTTGTGTAGTTAATCCCGAAAACCTGAAAATGCATGTTTCAATAACATAAACAATATGGTAGTCTGTAGAAATGTTTTACAATGATTCCAATTAGAAGTTTTACCGCTTTAACAACAAGGGAGGTCTAATGGCTATCCGCAAGTACGGTGTTTTAATACTTATCACTCTGTTCTCAGTAAGTCTGTTTGCACAGAATCAAACCATGCAAATAGCAGGAGTAACCCGCAATTACATTGTTCATGCACCGAGTGGTTTAACCAACCCGCCATTGGTTTTCTGCATCCATGGTTACAACATGGATGCAGCATCGCAACAATCCTATACTCAGATGGATAGAGTAGCTGACCGGGAAAAGTTTATTGTTGTATATCCCAATGCGATCAATAAAGTTGATCACTGCGTTGGATTTATTCGGGCTTATTGAACACTTGTCACATTTAATCTCAGACCGCCCTGAACCAATAAAATCAGGCGAATACCTGAACCAGTATCGAGTCTGCCTATTGAAAAAGACTGCTCATGCACACCTGCAGAATTGAGTTTTTTCTGAAAACAAAGCTTGCCATTCAAATCTGTTATCTGCAGATCAAAACTTCCTTTGGGTATATCCTTGATTTTAATGAGCAGTTCCGACTTTTTTACAGAAGCCACCAATTTTGGCAATTTTTTTGGCGGCAATGGTGAATAAGTCTTTATACGTTTTCCAGTCTTGTCATCTGTGATTTTTGCAGTCCATTGCAAAGTTTTTGTGTTACCCTTGGCCAGTTTCTGTCCCTGAGAAAGGACCTCCCAGATAAGAAGATTATCGGTTATCAGAGCTTTGTGTCCTTCATTCTTTGTAATTTCAACAGATGAAGGATCTATACGAACCGGAAGAAGGCTGGCAGGACGAAATTGATAGCAGTAACCTGTGCCAAATTCAAGATCATGGGCTACCATGGTAAATGTATAAGTAAAACTGGCATTACCCGAATTGTCCTGTTCAAAAGTAATATCACTTTTAAATGCTTTGGCAGAATCACCAGGATCATAAAATTTGACATCACCGGCAGGATCACCATAAAAAACCGTGGAATCCATGAACTGCTCTACAAGCCTGGTATTCATCTGACCGCTGGGATTATTTATTTCGAACAAAGCATTATTGTTTGACAGAAAAAAGCCCTGTGGAAGAGTGTAGGTTCCTGCACTTTTGGTTACCCGGTCGTAAACACCCCAGGCCATGAATTCATCCCCGGCAGAGGCATTATTCACAAAACCAAACATTTGAACCGCATGACCGCTGCCAAAAGCTGCATATACAACGTTATCTTTGTTGTTTGGATTTCCCATAAGGCAGTTGCTTGCACACCAGTAGATTTTGGGAGTCGGTGCAGCTATAGCAATCGAACCTCCGGAATATGGAGAGCCGAAGAGCTTGCCGCCGGATGAACGCATGTATCCTTCTGTGCCAGCTTCCGGGTAGTGGCACTGCCAGAGATTTACGTTTCCATGTCCACCTGTGATTATGCAATCTACTGGTCCGGTAATGGAGCCTTTCCCTGAAATCGCCAGACTCATTGATTCAGCATTAAGCCATTTACTTACCAGTATAATGCGGTCCTGCTCATTTTCGGGACGTTTTTCTTCTGAATAAACTTTTCCTTCACTCTCCGGGAAAAGATAATCGGTTTTGGTATAGCTGTCACAGGTCATTCCCAAAGCCTGGTAAAAACGTCTTATCGGGGGTTCATAAGAGAGGTTTGCGGATGCTGCCAGAACGGTCTTAACAGTTAGGGATTCAGAGATTGCCCTCAATGCATCAGAAGCCTCATAACCGGTAATTATGCCCCACACTGCATCACCATAAGGATCGCTGTCCAATTGACGACTTAAGCGGCTTACAGAAACAATAAATGCTGCATTGCATTCGATCGCCGGGCGGGCAATATATCCAATGTAATCCGGCTTAAACCCGGACAATTCTTCTTTTATATCATTCACTGAAGATGACCAGGTAAAAAGTTTTGCAGTACCGTTTTTTTCATGCTTTCTGACCAGTGAATCGGCTACATTTTTCCAATCCGCCTGTGAATATGCTTCGGAACTGATTGCAACTGCGTAATTATAATGCATACTGTGTGCAAAATCTGATACACCCAGAATCACACATAGAAATCCTAAAATATTGTTAGCTTTTAGTGCTCCGAAAGGCGGTTTTTTCATATCCAAATGCCCTCTTGAAGTTCATGATCTCCCGATTTTTATAATATAGTAAATAAATGCAAGATTCATGTTTATAAATTTTGTTTGTTTCACTACTACCCCATAATCTTATATGATATCTCAGTAGCGTTCGGCTAATTTAACAAAAGAATACTGGAAAACCGATTGAGATGTGGAATATCAGAGATGGAAAGCGCCAAATCACAATTCTTAAATTCCAAACAAATTCCAAATTACAATACAATATTTGAAATCCGAAACAGGAATAGGAAATGTCGAAATCCGAAACAGGAGCAGGAGTAGGAAATGTCGAAATTTGAAATAGAAAAGGTACCTCCATTCCTGTTCTTTTCTTGTTTGGGTTTTGAATGATTGGTTATTGGGATTTGTTTAGGATTTAGTACTTGTGATTTGGAATTTGTTTGCGTGCCCTGCTTTTTATGCAATCTTATGTTTGTTAAATTAACCGGAAACTACTGATGATATCTATAAAAGATGATCCACCATAACTTTTTCAAAGTTTTAATTTGTCAAAGCAATTTCTGGTTATTATATTCATTAGAAAGGTTTAAATTTCATTTTAATTGGCGGTTTTATAGAAATGATCCAAAAATCAGCCTCAGCACAACTGCTGATAGTCCCCTTTTGCCTTCTGTTATACTCCAGTAGTTTTTCCCAGTTTGACAGTTTAGTCAAAACTTATGATCTGCTCTCCACCATCGCTGGGAAAGGTGCTAATGTGGATGGAGATGAGAACCTGTGGCTTGAGGAATTTGAAGGTGGAAAAGCAACCGATGCAATACTGTCAGGTCCTCATATGGCTATGGCAGATTCCATGGGAAATGTCTACATTGCAGATAAAAACGCTCATGCTATTCGTAAAGTTAATACTGAAGGGATTATCACTACCGTAGCAGGTGTGAATAAATCAGGGAATGGCAGAGATTCACTGGCAACAACTCAGGCCTTAAGCGGACCAAACGGTTTATGGGTAAGTAAATCCGGAGTGCTTTATATACTTGATCTTTGGAATAACAAGATAAGAAAAGTTGATTTAAACGGGCAGATGACAACCCTTATTCACGATAAGAATGGCATGTCTGCCGGAAGAGGATTATGGGTCAGTCAGACCGAAGATACTATCTGGTATTGCAGCGGTTCAGTAATCAAAATGTGGACAGAAAAGGATGGCCTGCGCACCCTGGCCGATGGTTTCAGCGGTGGTCTTGGAAATATTGTTCAGGATCGTAACGGTAACATAATTGCTACAGACCGTTCGGCAAACCTTGTGTACCGCATAGACAAATCAGGAGAAAAAACGATTATTGCCGGTAATGGTGCCTCCAAGGGGGGAGGCCATGGTATGCCGGCTTTGCAGACTGCATTTCATGGAGTCAGAGGTGTGTGTGTTCTGGATGATAACTCCTATTTTCTGGCTACCCACGAAGGCAGCCAGGTCTGGTACATAGACACTGCTGGGATTGCTTATCTTTTCGTAAATGGTAAAGAAGGAGATAAGAATCACACCGGAGATGGTATGAATTTCAGAACCCCCGGATACAAAGTAAGTGAAGTAAGGGCTATAACTGCCGATTATCAGGGAAATCTTCTGATTACCGAGAATGACCGGGGTTACATAAGACGTCTCGATAAGGTCAGTATATCTGTAATGAAAAGAAGAAAATCCATTACTGCAAAAAATTTAATCATTTATCAGAACCGATCTCAAGGAATAACCGGAATACAATTTCCCTTTCAGAGTTCAGAAAGACCAACCATCAGCATTAAGAATCTTCTGGGACAATCCTTAATGATTCCTTCAAACTATAAAAGAATTTCAGACAATCACGTTGTAGAATGGAGTAACAGCGATCTGCCTTCGGGGTCTTTCCTTATTACTATCCAGGCAGAAAATAACCCTCTGATAACAAGGCAGATTTCAATCTGTAAATAATAAACTCTGGTTCAGCGTTAATTTTTAATATCTGCGCAGGCTAAATTCCAGAAACAATACCGTTACTGATTTCGGTAGATTCTTAATGGAGTACTTAACTGAGCAGTCTCAAAAGGAAAAACCAAAACCGCTTCTCCCCTGATGTCCTGCTTCTTCCTCACTGCTCTATCTTTTATCTTTTTATAGGTTCCGGAGAGGCCCTTTATGTCCACTGCGACCTGGTGCTGCAGCATTGCAGAAAGTTGCCAAAGCCCTCTTTATTAAGCTTTGGTGTATCACATACATGTCGGCAAACTGAGTGTGAGTGTAAGGTATACAAAAATCATAGAAACACATATCCCCAAGGTAAAATTAACAAGCCTTCTTATATATCTCGTGCTTGGGGACTGATTATGAAACAGATACTACAAAATACCATCAAATACCTTCTTGTATTCGAAATCTCTTTTCGTATTCTTTTTCAGCCCGCTCCCAATCAATCAATCTCTGGGCATTAACGAGGTATCCACATAGGTGATTTTTGCTATTTTGATGAGAGAATCCACAAAATGGGACATGTAATCAGTTCTTTTCTTTACAGAAAGAGTTTTTGCCACATTCTCCCTGACCTCTTCATAGCTTAGCACCCTTTCGCCCTCTTCATCGGTTTTCTTTATGATATGGAAACCTATGTCTGTACAGATGACATCACTTATCTCACCGATTTTTTTCTGTTCAATTTCTTTCTGAAGCTCTTCTTTAAGATCCCCTTTTCTGAACCAGCCCATGTCTCCATCAGACTGATTATTTGCTGCAGCGGCAGTTTCAAATTTCATTCCAGCCTTCAATTTCTTCAGAAGCTGATAAGCATTTTTACGGCTTTTCTCCCATTCAGCCTTATTTTTGGAAGAGTCAGCAGCAAAAAATATCTGACTGACCCGAAACCTGGGACTGCTTTTGTAACGGGAACTGTTTTGATTATAAAAGTCATGGCACTCCTTTTCACTAGCCGTATCCGCATTGACTAGTATGATTTTGAGTAAAGTATCTAGCAGTGCTCCCTTTTCCAACTCTTTTTTCACATCATCTTCGGTTTCACCTAAGGCTGCGAGTTCATTTTCAAAGTCACTCTGTGAACTGTATTTGCTTTTAAATTTTTCAAGAGCTTTATTAACCAGATTCGAATCAACCTGGAGTTTTCTCTTCTTTGCCTCTTCCAGCATGAGTTGATTGGTAATAATCTCTCTGGCAACTATCGGACGCATATCCGAAGTTACCGATTGAAGTGTATGCTCTGGTAAAGCATTCATCATATTCTGCTTAAAGATCAATGCAGCCTTGGCAATCTGTTGTCTGGAATATTTTTTTCCGTTAACTATCAAAGAAGTCTCTTCTTTTTGTTTCGAACAACCCAAAAGAAGTATACAGGCCAGAAAAACTCCAATAGCTGTTTTCACCACAAAACCCTCTTTTCTTAATCTTAATAAATCATCAGGTACTTTAAATTTACGTTTTTACTAATCAGATAATATCATTAGCGGATTAATCAATAATTTTACTTCAGTCAAATCAGATTTGATGCAGATGCCCGTTCATCAGCTTTCTCACTCCAGTCAACCCAACCTTTTTTCTCAGCCAGACGCAAAAAAGCCTCTATTACAGCGGGATCAAACTGTTTTCCGCTGTTCTCTATCAGTCTTCTGATAGCTTCTTTTTTTTCGAGGCTGCTTCGATATGGACGATTTGAAGTCATTGCTTCAAAGGCATCTGCAACATGAAGAATTCTTGCCCCCAAGGGAATCTGTTCACCCTTCAGTCTTTCCGGGTAGCCACCGCCATCATAATGCTCATGGTGATACAATATAAGTTTATGGAGATCATAAAGAAACGGTACTTCTTTGACTATATTGGCACCCAGAGTACTGTGAGTTTTCATGATACCGTTAAATTCTTCGTATGTCAAAGGCCCCGGTTTGTTCAGAATATATCCCGGGATCCCTATTTTCCCGATATCATGTAAAAGTCCGGCATCTCTGATTATTCCAATTCCTTTTTCGTCTATCCCCATCTCACGGGCAATCTCTTCTGCAATATTCATAACATTTTCGGAGTGTCCATGAGTGTAGGTGTCTTTTGCGTCAACTGCAATTGCCAGTGCTTTTATGGTCCTAATGTAGTTTTCTTTCATGTCGCTATAGAGCTTTGCATTGTTCAGAGCGATTCTGGTTTGACTGACCAAACTCATCAGCATTGCCAGTTTCTCCTGCTCGTTATTCAACTCTTTTACCGCTCCAAAAAATACAGCCCCGAATTTATGGTCATCCCAGCATACCGGAATAACATGGCTGAAACTGAGTTGTTTTGAGATAGCGACATTGGTATTTTCCGGTTGAGGTAGTTTGCGGATACGAACCCTCTGTTCCTGAATTCTTACCCCAGCCATCTGGCTGAAACAATCTACAGTATCTTTGCAGATACTTCTGATATATTTCTCATCAACGAGTCCCCTGGACCAGTAAAGAAATTCATGAGTACGTTTCTGTATGACCAGAAAGCCGGTAATATCTATGGAAAAATACTTGAAAGTAGTTTCAAACAGTGATCTTATAATATCGTGTTTGTCCACCAGTCCCATCAATTTCTCGGAATAGGTCGACACTAACATCAGTTCATCAAGTTTTTGATTAACAGTTGCTACCTGGACGATGTTATTGTAAGCAAGAACTGCCTGATAAAGGACTGTTTGAAGATTACTTACAAGTTTTTCATTCGAACTGGAGCTGGTATCATTCCAAAAGACAGTGAGGATTCCCAGAATTTCCTCACCTGAAAAAAATGGTACAGACAGAGCACTGATAGCTTTACACCTATAAAGGTCTGTTTCCATCTCCGGATGTGCTTCACCTAATTTTACCTCTATTATCCGTTTATTGAAGAACACCCAGCTTGGTATTGCCCATTCATCATTTCCGCTCAAAACAGAGTGCATTGTCTGAGACCGGTCTTTGGGTTGCACAATCAAAAGAGCACCAGATTCTTTATTGTAGATGTGAAGTAAACCAAACTGAGCCCTGGATATTTCCATACAGGCAGAATAGACGGATTCAAACAATTTGTCAGCATCATGAGCCGAGTGAAT
>JAAYPC010000114.1 GCA_012519985.1 Fibrobacter sp. | reverse complement strand
TTTAAGCGCTGCTTTTTTTATTTCAAGTTGCGCATCAGAAGAAAGCTTCCTAAAATCTCGTTTTTCCATATCTTGAAAATAAATTATGCCCTATCACTTTGAGCAACATTTAATTGCCGAGGTAATAGATATTGTTTTGATATTAATTCCTGTTTTTTTCGATTTGATATTATCACCTTATGCCTGAGCAGTTACTCATCAACCTATGATACACAGTTCTCACTCAGCCTAAAGCCTTAATTACTTTTTCTACTTTCCGGCTTAATTCTTCACTTTCCTTTTCAACAGTTTTAATAGTACTGTCTTCATCAATACTGCCAAGTACCGACTTCAGTTCATCTGCACTTTCATAAACCATTGTTCTGAATCGGTCGGTATAGTCTTTATTACGTGATGTCCTGGATTGATGAACAATCCATTTACCTGCTTCTGCTCCTCTTTCCAGCAGCGAAATATACTGTGCAGTAAGAGGCTTGTCTGGACAAATAAAGCAGGAGAGGAGTGCTGCAGCATGATGAAATTTGTGTACCGCATATTCATTCTGGTAATCAATGTAAAGCTGATGGATATCATGCCATGTTTTTATTTCATTGGCCTTGATTCTTGAAATAATATTCTGAAAGTCGGTCTTGCGCAGAATCTGACCGCCCAGATTTATCCATTCTTTCTCTCTGGGTCTTGACATGAGCTCCAAAATGTTCAGTTTGTCAGATTCAGGATAACTTATCAGTGTGTTTACTGCATACCAGCAGATCATATCCTGATAAACTCTCCAGGCAAGCGCTGGTTCCATAATGACAATTTGACGGTTTCCTCTTTCGATGGTGTTATGTGGCATCTGGATCTGGTCCGGACAATAGCCGTTCTGGAATAATTCTCTTCCTTTTTTTTCGCACTCCAAAGTGGAAACGTCTGTCTTATTATTCTGTTTGAACCACTCTCTGCCAGCGCTCTGCTCAAGTATTGAGATAGCCGAAATAATCTCCTCAACAGTATCTGGAGCAAAAGGATCGTGTTCAATAATCTGACTCGTATGAATGCGTTTGTCTCTTTTTGGGAATTTATAACGTGAGCGCATAAGCGCGTACATATTATGTGAAAACCAGAAGGCAGGTATTATACAAAGAGTGTTTCTGGCACTGTCATTGTTAATCAGGCAGAATGGAAAAGGTATATCGAGTTCACATGGGTAATCACCCTTTACACACATGGTATAAGATGCAAAACGACTGTTGTGTTTGAAACTGGTACACAAACCTGGCCAGAATCCTCTTGAAGCCCAGATTTCACCATCATTTACTCTGGAATTGTGATTGGAACCAATAGTGGAACCAGCAGCAATGTTACTCTGGCCACCAATCATGGCTGCAATAAGAAATGAATTGTTGTGGTGCTGACCGTGAGAAGGAAATATAAAGCTGTGGGCTATTTCGCAGCAGGCAATTGCAGAGTTATCACCAATAAAAGAATGACTGATTCTGGACACCTGCGAAACACTGACGCAATTTCCGGTAACAACGGAATGAAGCTGTGCACCAGATTTAATCTGGCTGCCATAACCAATAATGGAATCGTTCAGAATTACATCGGTACCGATAAGTGTTGATTCCAGATCATCGCTGAGAATTGTGCAGTTGTTTATTTTCCCGGCGCCCTCTATTACAGCATTGTTTTCGATCATGGAATTGTTTATTGATTTTACGTTTTTAACCACTGCCTCATGACCGATGACTCCCCGGCATCTTATCTTATTCAGACATGTTTGATTGGTAATCTCTTTCAAGCGTTCAATCAACAACTGATCGTGAGGATTTTTCACCCAAATGTAAGCATCTGAGCAGTTCATCGAGCTGAACGGAAGAACTTTTCTTCCGCCAGTCTCATTTACAAGATCTAACCAGCGGTAATCTTCGGAAAGATCTCCCGGAAATATGCTTCCATTTCCAAACCGGGCGGATTTGTCACACCTGATCTCACCGGTATTATGTATTATCACCTGGCTGCCAATATCATAGTTTGAACAATAGTGCAGTAAATGTATTGAAGAATAATGGCCAATCGCACAATTTATGATAGTGCTGTTATAGATGCCTATAGGTAAAGAGAATCCCTCATGCTCTATAAAACCTTCCTTGAGAGCACCAATGTAGACCTCACCAAAAAAACGGCACTGACAAACAAAGCGCGGATTAAAAAAATCGTGCACTCGAATAAGATCCCAGGACTGAGCGCTATTACCGTTTTTTATCAGTACTTCACGTTCGGAGTCACTTAAGAGGCGATAACCGCTTATATCGATGCAACGAAAATCCGGTTCAGAGGAATTGGTTGTTTTTTTATCCGGCATGATCATTCTCCATTACTTTTGCAAGTGGTCTCTGTTGGTAATTCTTCTGATACTTAACTCATTAAAATAGAATCTTGATTAAAATAAACTAAGGCCTAAATCTCTCTTTTTTTTCATGTTTCTGGCCAGGGCTCTCAGACACAGTTTCTCCCATTCACACCATTGTTCAAAAAAAGCAAACTGACGTTCCATGCGTTTGAATTCAGGACTGTGAATGACTCTTCTTCCATTTTTTTTGTATGGTGGTACTACTATGTGTAACATCTCATGGTACATTACAGCATCCAGTGCAAACTTCGGGACATCCGGGTGATTATAAACGCCTGCGATGGTGATGAGGTTTACCGGTTTGCCATCCTTTGCCATTCTTACGGTCTGATAAGAGGTGAGCGAGCAGGGCGAACCCCATCGTAAAAATGCTTCCACTTTGTTCTTAAAATATGTGTTGTTAAGGCTGACAAAAACTTCCCTCAGATCATAGCAGACTCCTTTTGTTTGTTTCTCGAGTCGTGATGTATCCAGAGCCGAACAGTAAATATCAGCAGACAGACTGCTGATATAAGATTGAATTTTGTTTTCAAGAGCCCTTATTTGCATCTTAACTGATGTATTCTTTTTATAAGATTTTTGAAGAAGTGACCACTCGACAAGAGAGATCTTTATATCTGATGGCGCGTTTTGCATGTATTGAGGAACAGTTAAGACTCGCGTACCACTATGGCGGTTAATATTAAGATACCAGCCTCTTTTAAGCCTGGTACTGAATTTAACCGAAAACCCGGTAATTTTCTTCACGGCAATAATCTCTTCAAACGAAAGAGAACTGAAGAGCGGTAATGAGAGTTGCTGACAGGAAATTTCGGTGCTCATGGTGAACAGGCAAGACTTATTTCTGAATTACGGTTTATGAACCAGTCGATTAATTTACGGGAGATGCTGACTTTGCGTGGAATTCTTTGTGGTATCTCCTCTGCACTGAACCAGGCTGCTTCTTCGATTTCTTCACCATCGGCTTTTATCTCTCCACTCTGGTACTCTGCAGTATAAGCTACCATCAGAGCATGAGAGAAAACCCATGGTTCACTGGCAAAATAGCGGATATTTTTAACTTCTATATTTACCTCTTCCATTACTTCGCGGCGAACTGCATCCTCCAGTGTTTCTCCTGCTTCTACATACCCGGCCAGAACACTGAAAATTTCCGAACGGGGATGGCGGGCAAGCAGAATCTTGTTTTCTTTTATAACAGCAGTAATTACAGCCGGAGAGATTCTGGGATAATTCTGGAGACCACAATCTGGGCAGATCTTGGAGAAATCAATTGAGCTTCTGTTCATAACAGAACCACATTGTCCGCAATACTGGTGGGTTTTGTCCCAGTTCAAGATTTCATAAGCTTTGAATGCGATTTTGAATATATCAGCATCTAAAGAGTCCTGTGAACGGTATAAAGTCAGCAGGTCCTGAGTATGATAGTCTTCGGAGATGGCCTCCGAGTTTAAAGAAGCGGTGAAACAGGGCACTGAGTCGCATGTTCCCAAATAGTTAATAAACTGGAGATCGGAATTTGAGATCTGTTCTTTGTTTAAAACAGGTATGGAACTGTTAGTTTTGGATACTAACAGAGCATTACCTTTGAAGAGAAACCAGATTCCTTTGTCAGCATGTACCGGAGCAATTGCAGAAAAGTTAAAATTCATGTAAACCCTGTTGGATGAAAAAAACAGGAAGATTAAAGGTTTCAGACAGCGCGTTTTTTTGCACTATATTGAGTAACAAGGCCTGGAAACAGTTGATATTTGGTGATTTTTTGAAAACCTGCAGATTTCAACTGTGAAAAGAGCACATCCTGATTTGGCAACTCATTTATCAGGGTGGCAATTTTTTTATAAGATTCTTTGGCTCCTGAGATTAATCTACCTGTTCCTGGAATAATGAAATTAATATAAAAAGTGTACGGATTAAATGTGGCAAAAGTTTTGGGCTTGTTAAATTCGATGATAATAAGAGGACAATCCTGCTTTAACACTCTGGCAGATTCACTGAAGAGCTGTTCGGTATCTTGTGAAAAACATAATCCAAAGCTAAGAGTGACTGCATCAAAAAAAGAATCTTCGAATTTTAAGGAATGCATATCACCCTGCAACAAGAAAATGGGACTCTGCTGTTTATATTTGGCCACCTTTTTTCTTGCAACCTGCAGCATCCTTTCAGAAATATCGATTCCGGTAACCGATGTCAATGGGACATTGGACGAGAAAAGTGAAATGATCTGTTCTGCAGTTCCACAGCCCAGATCTAAAACCCGCAAAGGTCCCCGATTTAAAAGAAGTTCTGAGGTGGTTCGCCGCCAGTACTTTATTATCCCCAGAGTGCTTATCCAACTCACCAGATCATACCAAAGACCAATTGAATTAAAAATGTTTTGTATTTCGGTTATCTGAATCTGCTTTCTTATAAGTTGTTGCTGCATCGGTTTTCAATAATGCCTGGTTCAAATAAAATTTTTACCTGAATCGTCTTTATTTAAGGTCTAAGCCTTTGCTATAACTGCTAAGCAAAATCCGGAGCATTCATTAATACCTAAAGTAACTACCCAGCAATTTCTGGTAGTTACGAAATCCGAAATTAAAATAGGGGGTACATTCCATATTTCAGAAGATCAATTCTTTAATCATGAGGAAATATTCAGTTTATCGGTTTCAGCATTCTCTTACTAAGTTTTCGATTTTCAGCTTACCGATTTTGAATTCAGCTTACAAATTTTCGCCTCCATTTTTCCGGTCCTAACGGGAAAAGGCCAATTGTTGAAGGATGATGGAGGACAGTGCTGAATAAATTTCAAATCACAAATCTTAAATTCTAAATGGGAACAGGCCTTCACCTGGCACTACCACCAAAATATGTTATGGTTTTCAAAAAAACGACATAGCACTCTCTTAAAACGAGATAAATAGTGCTTCTTCCAATAAATTAATCCCACACAACGATCTGCCACTTCCTAAAAACGATCTGCCACTTCCTAAAAACGATCTGCCACTTACCAAAAACGATCTGCCACTTACCAAAAACGATCTGCCACTTACCAAAAACGATCTGCTACTTACCAAAAACGATCTGCCTCTTACCAAAAACGATCTGCCTCTTACCAAAAACGATCTGCCTCTTACCAAAAACGATCTGCCTCTT
>JAAYPC010000113.1 GCA_012519985.1 Fibrobacter sp. | reverse complement strand
GTCATTGTTCTGAGCATCTCCGATTTTTGCATTCAATGGATCTGTTAAAAATTCCTCTGAATAATTTTGAACCGGATATCCATTCTCTGCAGCTATGCCTAAGGCAACAGAGTGATACAGTCCTATGGGAATCGACACTTCGTTTTCCCATAATCGTGATGGGGCATCTGAGCCAAACGCACAGACACCTCTGACAGAAGGATAATTGAAATCGGTAAGCAGTGCAGCATTTGTTAAAGGAGAATAGAAACGCAAGCTCCCTCTCCACTGGTCTGATAAAAGATATTCACCTGTAAGTCCACTGGCCATTGCAGCCACCTGATATAGGAGAAATATCAATGAAGTGCAGGCGCGAACTAATTTACCGTATTTTTTTAATACGATGGATTTAAAAAACATAATGCATATACCCATTGCTTTTTGCAGATCCGGTTTACCTTTTAACTCCGACACGAACAGTCCCGGTATACTTTTTCCCTTGTGAATCATTATACTTCAATACTGCCGTATAAGTTCCACTGGCAACCCGGTTTCCCTTCATATCACGCCCATCCCAAAGGTAAAACAATCGACCGGAAACAGAAAACATCTGGGCGTTTGAAATGATTATGTTCTTTGCGACATCAAAAATTGTCACTGTACCGTTTAACTGCTGTCCGGATGAAACCGAAGCTGAATTTACTGGTACAACAGAAATAACCATGCTGTTAGCTTTAAAGTTCCCATCCAGTTTGGCTTTTCTGAATTCAGCGAGGACAATATCAGGTATACGGTTGTGCTCGCTGTAAGGATTATTGACTGTAACAACCGTATAATCGATCGATTGGTTGTTATTTGAAGACATGCTGAACGGAATTGAAGCCCGCAAGCTATCCCTGTTTCCAGGTTTGGATTGGTATGTAGCTATAATACTGTCGATTGCTCGATGTTGAAGAATCCTGTCGATGATTGCTTTTTCATTAACAGTTCGCTTAAATGTCTGTGCCCAGTAACCGTTTTTGGGTTCTGCATCCAATGTCAGTTTATCAGTTTCAGTATGATCACCATTGGTTATTGTAATTTTTACCGGACCATTTATCTTATCCGACAGGCCATACAGCCTTATTTCAATCTCTTTCATTGTATCGGTGGCAGCGCTGATTTGTTTGCCCTTATAATAAAAGGCAAGATGTGCCTCCTCTGTACATATCAGTGTCAGTCCATCAGGGAGCACTGCATTGTCTTTTTTAATTATGGTGATATTTGATATTGTCAAAGTATCTTTCTGTTCTCCGCTTACCTGATTAATCAGGTGATACTTTATAGTAAACTGAAGTTGAGTGTGCAGGTCCGGCAAAGGAACCGGTTTTTCCAATATAAAACTGTTGTCACTATAGGACAGCGATGATTGACTGTTGATGGTAATGGATGTCGGAGTACCGGAAACCACGGTCAGAATTGTGCCAAGAATATTACTGGTGAATAAAGACATTAGTGAATTGTAATCGCTTTTCAGGGTCCAGATAGCACTGTATTTGTTGGATTCGGAGTAGTTATTGGTCTGAATGTTTTTTGTCATGAGTTCAAGACTCTGGGGCGGTGTGGTTTCTGTATTGCTCAGATATACTGTAAAGGTCGCAGGTGTATTGGTTCCTTTCTGGAAGAAAAAAGGATCTTTGTTTCCATGCTGGGAATTGTCGTTTAATGGATGTGGTTCACCATCCGAAAGAAAAATTATGAACTGTCTTTTTTTGGGATTTTTTGCAGAACGCATTGCCTGCAGTGCTGCATCAAATGCGTTGTTGATATTTGTGTTTCCGATTGTTGAGAATTGAGGCTTGTAAATCAGATCAGAACATTCCACATTACGCATGTATTTTTCATTGTACCGGATGCTGGTATCAGTTTGAAGGAGTTCCTTGATAACTTCAATACCGGTTTTGTTTCCATTGACTTTTTTATCCAGTTGAAGCAGTGGAAGAAATGACTGCTCGCCCATTCCCTCAAGCTGTTCGAAAAGAGCATTGTTTCTGTGGTCAAGATAAAGAACCTCCCTGAATATCACAACACCGACTTCAGCGTCCGGAAATCTTGAATAAACAGTATCGATTAAATCCCGTGTAACCTTGAACCGCATCCCGTATGGATCATTTCCGGGATGAGTATTTCCAAGCCCGAGCATACTATATGAATGGTCGATAATAAACATGATAGAAGGAGGTTCTTTTGAAGAATAGACACCTTCAAAAACATATCCCACATCACATACATGGATCTTTGGATTTATTGCAGTAACATTTTGAGGAACTTCAATTGTCTGGTCTGAAAAGTTTTCGGGACAGGTATTAATTGATAGCTCACAGACTTCAGAAGTCGCTGTGCCCAGAAAAAACAGGATAAGGTATAGAGCCCGGATTTTCATGAATCGATTGTGCATAATAACCGCTTAAAGATTATGAGTGGTTAAATAGTTATTTATTCCCTTGATCATCACAGATAATATAGCATATACTTTATTTGATGTATAAAAAAAATACATCATAGCTATTTTTTGAAACTTTTAATTTTCTTTATCTCATTGATTTATAAGGGCATTTTTGTATTCATACTGTATAATTTTTTTTAATTATTCATAAAATGGAATTTTTTTAAACTCTTATGTATATTATTGAAGGGATCATTTTAACCAGTTTGGAAAGGTTGATAGATAAATAAGTATGGTCTCTATTTATCTCTATATCGATTACAGGCAATATTTCAGTGCTTTGTATGATGAGTTGAAAGCAGCAGATCCATCGTTTTCATTCCGTTCTTTTGCTCGAATGGCCGGATCAACATCACCAAACTTCTTCCAACATATCAGGGATCGTAAATTAAACATAAGCACACATTCTCTTGCCATGCTTGCCAGGGCCCTGAAACTTACTTCTAAAGAAGAAGAATATCTCGAAACAATAGTTGCTTTTGATCACGCAAAGACCCATGAAGAAAAGGACAAGTATTTTCGCAGGATTCTTCAGATCCGTGGTCAGCACAATGCGGTTGAGCTTCAAAAAGAACAATATGATTTTGTATCACACTGGTATATTCCGGTCATTCGGGAGCTTATAACCTGCTCCGGCTATAACGGCGATCCTCAATGGATTGCAGACAGGATAATACCCCAGCTCACCCTTGCTCAGGTAAAGAAAGGCATTTCTCTTCTTCAATCTCTTGGTCTGATTATCCCGGATGAGCAGGGGACGAAATGGAGACAGACCAACCGGACAATATCGACTCCTTCAGAGGTTCTCTCTGTTGCCGCAATGAATTATCATCTGAATACAATTGAGCTTGCCAGGGAATCGCTTTCCCGTTTTAAAGCTGATCAGCGCGATGTCAGGGCTATAACCCTTGGAATACCAAAATCAAAAATCGGTGAGCTTAAGAATCGGGTAGAATCTTTCTGGAGTGATCTGCTTGCTTTTGCAAATGAATCTTCCGAGGTCGAAAAAGTGATACAGGTGAATATCCAAATGTTTCCTATGTCAAAGGATTGTGATTCGGATGAAAAAAACAATTAATATAATGTTAATCATTTTTGGTGTATGCACTCTGCCACTGCTGATCCTTTGTTCCGGATCAGATATAGCTGGTGGAGCCGGAACGGGAAATCCGGGCAAGACAACCTTCACCATAGTTGCACGTGATACGACAACAGCGAATCAGTTACTGAAATCGCTCAAAGTCGAAGAGATCGTAATACCTGACAGCTTGCGCAATTATTATAGTGTAGATTCTTTCAGTGTTATTATCAGAAGAATCCATTTCGTTTTCAGTCCCGAAGATGAGCAGAGGATCAATGCGATTAATGTTCTCCCTCCACTACGTAAAGATCCATCAAGCATTGTCCTTGAAGGACCTTTCACATTTAATGCGCTCACCGGGATTCCGGATTCGGTTTTTGGCGCAGTATTGCTCCCTGAAGCCAATTATACTGCGGTAAGACTGGATATAGAAGATAAGCCAAATAAGAATTCCATTTTCATTGGAGGCACTTTCAGTTATCGTGGTGAGTTGCGCGCATTTAAATTTGACCTTTCACTGAAAAAAACCAGTTTTGAATATAAACACGATAAGGGTGTATATGTAAGCGGAAGCGACAGCACAGAAATGAAGGTGGTACTCGATGCAACCAGGTGGTTTGCAAATGTTAACTTTATGGGTTGTATCAACAGCCAGACTTCACCTTTCGATTCAAACGGAGTGTTCGTTCTGAACGGGAAGATAACTGATGGTATCTGTGCCGAAATACCCAAAAAAATAAATGAGAATATTGTAAATTCAGGCAAACTCAAAGTTAAACAGGTCAAGCTCAAGTAGGAATCCCCCGCTGGAAAAGTGCTATCTTGATCCACATGCCACCCAAAGGCCCCTAAATAACAAGCCCCCTATCCCTGCCCCCTAAATCCCCCAAAGGGGGACTTAGGAGCGTCCAAAGCAACATTTTATCAAACCCTATGGTCAAGTTCACAGTTAATTCATGAGATCTTAAAGTCCCCCATCGGGGGATTTAGGGGGCAGGGATTTAGGGGGCGGCAGACTTATAGGGCACAATGGCTTAGGAGAAGAGTCCTTGCCAATTTGTAAGATTAGATGTCAATCAATCTGAAAAGTCAGTTTCCCGCTTATCTCAAAACAAGAATCGCCCCAGACGGGGCGATCCAAATAAATGCAGTTAAATTCACTTTGATCAAACTTAAAATCTCATGAAAAAGTCCCAGGTCTCAACCGGTGCATATTTAACCCCCCCTTCTTGCATTTGCCAATCATGCCCACCTGAATGAACAATAACTCTTACCGGATAGCCTTCTTTACATCCCTCGAATTCAGTGGTAACACGGCCGCCGCCGCCGGGAGTCGGAATGTTTCCCGGGATAGTACACTCATTGTCTTCTGCATGAGTCAAGACACAAAATTTTCCACCTCGCTTGGCTCCTTCATTATTAACCCATGGACAGGTATTATCACCGGTGCCAGATATCTGTAAATATGCAATAGGAAGCTTTTTGTTGGTCGGCAGCCAGATATTGTAATTGGCAGGGGCATAAGTGGCTACTGCCCGCAAATCATTCTGAAATGACAGAGACAGGGAATAGGTATGCATTGCACCGAAACTGAAACCACAACTGAAAATCCGAGAGGTATCAATACACAGATTTTCTTTGAAAAGCTTCAGCATGTCAGCAAAGAATGTGTGCTCAAATTCACCATCACCACCACCAAAGCCCGGTCCCCAGGTACCATCTGAATTACCCTGTGGAGCAACAAAAATGCATTGTATGCCGGCTCTTTCTGCTTGCGTTTTAAGGTTATAATAATTTTCGCCTACAGTACCCTGGGCGCTACTTCCCATGCAGTGCATACCGAAAATCAAACGGTAAGGTTTATCTTTATCGTAGTTTTGTGGGATGTCAATAATAAACGACCGTTCCCTTCCAGCGCTTGTAATTTTGTGTGTACCGGATTTATTGATTTTCTCCAATGGTTTTCCGCAACCGCAACTGGGAGTCGGATCATCTTTTTCATTGTTTGCTTTCAGGGTGATACTTATCTCTTTATCCACCAGCGATGTAATAGTAACCGATTTGGGCTTGTATCCGTTTGCGGTGACCTTGATGGTATCTAAAACTTCATCGGCTGCCGTTAAACGTTTGCTGTTGGAAGAAGCGGATTCGGTTTTGCCACGATTTAATGCATAGCCCCAACTGCTAAACGGTATACATCTGAAAGATACTTCCGAATTGCCGATAGAAGCTTTAACCAGAAGGACATTTGCTGAATGATAATATTTTGAAATATCGAAACTATGTGTTCCAGCAGCAGCATTCATTTTCGTTTCCTGCCCAAGAAGACTGCCCTTCAAATTAAAAATCTGGATCTTCATTGGTGTTGATTCACTGATAGCAAATTGCAATACATTGTTTTTAAATGATACGTTGTTAGCCTGAGGTATTAAGGCACGTACTTTTTTGGTGGAAGTACCTTTAAATTCGAATTTACCGTCTGCCTTGGTTGTATCCGATATTCCTACCCCCACAAGAGATACTATTGCATCAGAGATTGGTTCTCCCTTGGAATTGGAGACTACACCTGCCAGGTCATACGTTTGAGCATTAACCGTTAAAATAGCCAGCCCAATTAAGAACGCAGATATCTTTTTTAACATAAAAAACCCCTTTATTGAGTTACTTTCATACTACATTGTCTTAATATAAGAAAAAACCAGTTAAATAATTAAAATTTTTTAGAAAAGTCCTTTCAGGCTCTTACAGATGAAATCATTAAAACTTGATCTGGAAATAATTCCCGATTTTGGCTGTTATTTCCGTATCATTGTTTTTTCAATAAAAGCAAGCCGATTTTCCTGGCATTCCGTTTGTGAGGATGCCAGAAAACTTTCTATGATATCAGGTTCTTCTCTGCATCAATGATTGGCACTTTCGGCTACTTTATTGCTTCTCCCAGTGTTTCGAGACTGCGTCACTATTCACTCCGATAATTTCTTTATATTATATGACCAGAAACATTCCTTAATACTTGCCAGCGGTTGGGTTTGGTGTTGTTGACTCATTTAATAAGGTCAAATTCATAAGTAATGGTTTATTACTGGAACAGAAAAGCACTTCAGACAAAGACGGTTCAGTTGAACCAACCAGTCTAAGATAACACTAAAAAGGTATTTTCAAATTTGTTTTCAGTTATTTTAATGAATAAAACAGATGAACTTTTAAATTTAAAGGAGAAGAAACATGAGGTCTTTTCATCTTATGGTTTATTTCAGATGGACAACATTTGCTATGTTGGCATTTGTTTTTTTTAACACAATGAATGTTAACGCTCAGGATGATAGTATTACCTTCCCCTATGTGATCAACAGCGAAAACACCAGTGGACCGATGCCAAACGGATACCACTACGAAATGTGGAAGCAGAATCCCGGAACTGTAAAAATGACGGTTCCTAACGATGAAGCCAAGTTTGAGGTGGAATGGAGAAATATCCAGAATTTTGTTGCCCGCGTTGGTCTAAAATTCGACGAAACACAAACCCATGATGAAATTGGAACATTCACCGCTGATGTAGCGTTCCAGAAAGGTCAAATATCGGGTGGTCTTGCATATTTTGGCATATACGGATGGACAGTCGATCCTTTGGTTGAGTTTTATGTGATGGAAGACTGGCAAGAATGGCGGCCAAGAGCAGGAGATCAAAGTGGTCATCAGGGTAAAGGCACAATAAATGTCGACGGTGCAAATTATGATGTGGTAACCAGGCAAATGAGAGGCCAGCCATCCATAAAAGGTGATGCAACAGACTTTCCTCAAGTCTTCAGCATCCGGCAGAACACCCGCTCATCAGGTTCGATCTCCATTTCCGAACATTTTAAAAAGTGGGAGAGCCTGGGGATTAAGCTTGGAAATTTATATGAAGTAAAAATCAAAGTTGAATCATATAGCGGCAGTAACGGCGGATCTGGTTCCTGCAAAGTCACCCAGGGAAAAATCCTGGTAAATGGAATGATTCCAACCTCGACAAAGCCATTTTCTGTCGATTTTTCGGGTGGACGACGGAATCTCACAGGTTTAACCTCTACCAACGGCACTTACACACTCATTTCATTAACCGGACAGAAGATCAGTTCTATTTCATCCGATCTTTCACAACCGCCTGTTTTTCCAATGAATAATATTGCTCCAGGCATCTATTTATTGCAATCAAAGGTAAATGGAGTCACAGTGCAGACTCGGCAGTGGGTAGTTAAATAGATCGCATTCGCAGTCCCGGGCCTACGGCCTGGGCTGCTATATATCACCCCTTCGCCTGTAAATGCAAACCGCCTTCGGCCCATCCTGGGTATGATTACCGTCGAATTTTGAATCTGAGATAATAGCCCCCTAATCCCACGCACCCTAAATCCCCCGACGGGGACTTTTCGCATAATGCCACAGTAGATCTTAACTCCAATCTTAGTATCTTACAAATATCACGTCCCTACGGGACTTAGGATTTTTCCTTCGGTCACCTTGTTACAAATATAGCGTCCCTACGGGACTTCTTAGTCCCTTCCGGTCCTAAGTCCCCCTTTGGGGGATTAGGGGGCAGGCTGTAAGACCTGGGCGGGATTTCATGTAAAGATATTGGCATGACCCAATGCTCTTTACATGTAATTGTTTTCACAATGTGTTAAAAATCCGTGCGGTAGTAATTGTTTTTCCCTGCACAACCCTTAAGAGTACCAGGCCGGAAGGCAATGACTGTCTGGATAAATGGATTTCACGGGTTTGATTATTAAGAGGTAATGATTTCAGAACCTTGCCTGCTGCGGTAAGCAGTTCCAGTCGACCCGATTTACCGACAGGAAGCGCAACCCGATAGTCCCGTTGTGTTGCAGTAATCTTCATGCTTCTTTCTGCCGCTGTTTTGTTATTACGTGTAAGGTCGATAGTTCCAGTGGCAGGCATTGTACGAAGTGTTGCCCATGAGTGTGCCGGAAGGGTGAACCGATACAATTCGCTGCCGACCTGGATTGTCAATTCCTTCTGTGCATCACCTTTATTGCATACTTGCGTAATAATATCGCCGTCAGGGTTCACAAACGCAAGTACCTCATCGCTGCCACTGGCACCAATCCGTGTAGCTCCTGGTTTAACATACTGTGAAAAATGACGAAAAACCCAGTAGGCTGGAGTAATGATCAGTTTCTTTGCCGAACGGTCTACTACAAGAAGTGCATTCTGAGGCCAGTTCCCCAGGCTTTTTCCATAGGTGTCAAGGACCATATTCCAGGCACTGTAGGCATTTACACCGGCAGCTACCCAGTCTCTGATAAGCAGCCAGCTTTCTTCACCGTAACGATGGTCATTTTGTGGCATACTGGAAGAATACCGTTTCCTATCCCAGTACTTGGCTTCAAAGTCATAATTTCCACAGCGATGCTCTGTCTGCCAGACCCGGCCTCCTTTTGATAACGTAGGAACTACGGATTCCAGGTTCCACTGCAGACCGAAACCAACTATGTATTTCATTGCATCGGCATCATTCAAACATGCTATGGCAATATTACTGTCTTCCGGATGAGACATCGTGCCACACCAGATCTCGGTTTCCAGTTTCCGTTTTTCGAATTCCGGCCCTAGATAGTTCTTGATGAAATCGACAAAAAGTGGGATGGTCCACCTTACCTGAGCATAGCCGGGTTCATTCTGATGATGAACGGCTTCGATTGTGAGCCCTTCCTTACTATATTCTTCAACAAATTTTGCAAAGTAGAGCGCATAAGCTTTCTTTGTCTGTTCATCATTTTTGAAGTTCATTCCATTTTTCATCCAACCGGGACAGATCCAGGGACTTCCCCATAAGTGAATGTCTGGATTGACCTCCAGGGCCGCTTTAATAAAGGGAATGAGTTTCTCCCGATCACGGGCAATCGAAAATTTTTCCCATTGAATAATCATTCGATGTTTCAGCTAATGTATACCAGTTCATAGAATAATCACTTGCACCGATAGGTACCCGCCCGAAAATGAAGCCGGCACCATCATCAGCATCAAAAAGCAATTTGAGTGCATTGGGAATCTCAGACTTTATCACAGATAAGGCATCCCACCCCATCTCATTGAACGTACCTCCAAATCCTTCCCAATATTGCTTTTTACTGGATGTATCAACGATAATATCTGGTGTCCCACTGTTTACCAGGCTGAACGTGCCAGTTTTCCAGTAGTTGTTTTCACTTGAAATAACTAAATCGGGCAAAGAACTCCCGAATACCATAAAAAAAGATGATAAAACGATAATGAGAATTGTCGCTGCGTTTTTCATTAGCCCTCTCATTCTAATGGTGGTTTTGTTATAGTAATTAATAATTTTCATGGAAAACGTGTATTGGCTTTTCTGAATCACCTCAATTTTGTTTAACTTAATAATATAATCATTTAAGTTATGTTTCGCTTGAAATTACTATTCTAATCACATCCGGAATCTTGGGAATAGGAATGGCTCACGCGAAGGCGCGAAGGCGCGAAGATAGGACAAATTTAAAGTGGCATGTTATGATAATACGGCAGTATTTGTCCTGAAAAGCATTACAGAAATAAGAATGTAAAGGATATATGTACCATATAAAAGGGAAAGAAATTGTCTTACTCTGCGGCTTCGCTCAACCTTCGCAGTAGTCTGCTACGGTGAACGGGCGTGAGATCAATCCGAAAATTTAAGAAATAGGAATGGCTCACGCAGAGGCGCAAAGACGCGGAGATAGGACAAATGAAAAAAG
>JAAYPC010000112.1 GCA_012519985.1 Fibrobacter sp. | reverse complement strand
GGGCATTAAATTGAACAGAAAAGGTGTTACTCTTATCGAACTTCTGGTATATATAGTCCTCTTTTCTGTTGTTACTGTTTTTATTGGTTCGCAAATGAAACAACTTCTGGGAGGATATACCAGTGGAAGGCGTATCTCCAGGCTGCAGTCCGAATCTCGTGATGTTCTGGCGATGCTCTCCAGAGAGATAAGAAATGCCGGATTGAAAACCTATTTAGTAAACAGTGGTTCTGGCACTTTTACCCCATTTACAGATCCTGGTACTTATCTGCCGGACTCATCTTCTTTTGTGCATAAAGAAGGCAACCCCGGAGATACTCTTACAATTTACAAACTAAGTCTGAACGATAATGGGAACAAAACCGGTGTGGACACCATTCGGTATTATTTGGATGGAACTACACTTAAAAGAGATGCAGAAGGAAAAACAATAAACATCGCAGAAAATGTGCATGCGCTTCAGTTTCAGTATGGGGTTCTGACTATGGACAGCATGCTGTTGGATCAGAGGACAATGATCCTAAATGACTGGTCGCCTTTTGGAGTTAATAATAGTGGATCGATAAAATTTACTATTTCTAATTCCGGCAGCGGATCTATTAAGTGCAGCAAGTCATTTAAAATAGCAAAAGATCAAAGAATACGGGTCCGTTTTCAAATTTCTGCATCTGGAGATTTCCCTCAAAATCTGGATTCTATTAAGTGTAGTATTAAAAGACGTTCCTCCAATTCAGTTATCACCAGTGAAAGATTTCTGGCAAATGGATCCGAGTTGGACATAATTATGCCGGTTCGTGCAGAAAATGAAGCGATATTTTCTTTTGATTACTGGTGTCATGGAAAAGGGGAACTGGACATCCGCAGTGTGGAAGTCAGAAGGGCAGACCTGGGGGAGTATAAGTGGGAAAATGATCCGGTAAGTTCGAAAAAAAAGGCAGTAAAAGCGATAAAGATTTTTGCTCTTGTCAGAAGCAGTGGCAAAGCGGCTGCTTCTTCGGATCAGAATATATCGATAGCCAATGCACAGGTTCCGGTATCGGGGCCATATGTTTGGAGAGTAGTAAAAGAAACGGTGGAAGTTCTTAACAACGGAACTTTTTAGTGGCTCTTAACTGCCACATATTGGAGAAGTAGATGAAAAAGTTGGTTTTAAAGAACGACGGTTTTGCAGTTGTATATGGACTTGCAGTGCTGTTTATAGCTTCAATTAGCGGCGTATCTATAATGTACATAAGCCAGAAGGACCGCAGTTCTGCATCCGATTATTCTAAAGTACGTTCTGCTGCATCAGCAGCCAGAGCTGCTCTTGATGCCTTTGAGGGGCAGTGCAGCAGTCAGCCTCAGGATGTTCTGGAGATATTAAAAAAATATAACCAGAATTCTTCCAACAAGTGGTTGTTAGGTAATGCTCAAGATGCATCATCTGAGCAGAGAATAAAATCCTGGAACAGTAAAGATGCACCATCGTTTTCAGCTTGTATAATGAAGTTTGATTCAACCAATTATTTAGTGCAGGTTCAGGGCATTGGTTACGGTGGTGTCGGTGGAAAGAAAAAGGCTGTAGGACTTTACAAACTGAGGGGAATTGGTAGTAGCGCCTCATGGGTTCAAAGAGATGCAATCCATCTGGCAGGTGAAGGACGGTACTTCGATGTAAGAATTAATGTGAATGGAAATGTCTACTTTGGTGCAGATGTGCATTTTAACAGTGGTGCTATTGGAAGTGTAATAAACGGGGATTTTAAAACCGGTGCAACTGATAAAGAGAGTGTATTTGATGTACCTGTAACTATAAATGGAAATGCCTTTTTTCAGACTCCTTTGAGAGTAAAGGGTACATTTGGAATATCAATCTATGGTAATTCCGGATTCGAGAAGAAAGTTACCATCGGTCCAGATCTAAAACTTTACGGTGCAGCATTTGTGAATGATAAAATTTCTGAACCTGACCCCGGAAAGTTTGACATGAATAATAACCTGTTTATGCATTCGGGGATACAAAGTCAAATAGAAAAAAAGGTCAAGAGTGCATCACCGGCTCCGATTAATAACGATGGGAAAATTGATATTGCTTCCAGGTTAGGGATGAACACCGGGAAGGAACCACATCTTGAAGCAGGTATAGATCATATTCCTTCTAACAAAATTATGAAATTCTCGTCTTTAGGTTTTAATAATTTTACAGCCACACAACTGCAGACAAAATACAATGAAGCAGCTTCCAAAAATCAGCTCTGGAATGATTTTCTGGTGATCAGAGTAGATACAGAAGCAAATATGAGTCCAAATTCATCTTCTACCTTTGACGGTAAGGTGATCTGGATAGTGGACTCCAAGATAAATTGCAATGGTTACTGGTATAAATGCGGTCCTACATCCAATACTCTGGTGTATGTACGTTCGGGCGGGTGTGTGGATGGCCTGGGATCAGCTCACTTCTTCAGAGGTTATGTATATGTCGAAGGAAACGGAGAGATGAAATATAACTGGTCTACGGGAAACACATTCAGAGGTGCCATTCACCAGGTATCGGACAAATCCCAATTTCAAATGAATTCAGGAAAAGAGCTCAATATTACATACGATGAAAGTGTATTGAATGAGATAATTGCAACCGGAGTAATAAGATATCCAAAAGGAATGAGCGGAGGATTGGTTCTGCAGGACACCAAAATCCGTCCGGAACTTTTGAGCATCTATTATTGAAAGTCAGAAAAAGGGAGTTGTGTTATCGGGTAATTGGTCTTATAGCGCATAATCTAAATTTTTAATTGCCTTCAATGGGGGAACTATGGAAAAGGCAACATTAAAAAATGACGGCTTCGCCATTGTATACGGGCTCGCAGTCTTCTTCATCGCCTCAGTGAGTGGTCTGTCCATTTTGTATATCTGCCAGAAGGACCGAACCACTGCCGGGGATTATTCAAAGGTGCGCACTTCAGCAATGTCAGCCCGGGCTGCGCTTACCGCATTTGAAAATCAATGTGAAGATCAACCTCTGGTGATTCTTGATATATTAAAAAAATATAATCTTAATCATTCTAACAAATGGCTGCTTGGTAATGCTTTGAGTGCCGGTTCAGAAAATAAGATCAAATACTGGAATAGTTCGAATTCACCTTCGTTTTCTGCATGCATAATGAGGTATGATTCGGTTAATCTGCTGTTGCAGGTTCAGGGAATCGGATATGGTGCAGGAGGTGGTAAAAAGAAAGCAATTGGAATTTACAGGCTTAAAGGTGCTCTGGAGGATATTCTCTGGGATCAGAATGATGCGATTCATCTGTCGGGTGAAGGTCGCAATTTCGATAGCAGAATAATTGTCAATGGAAATGTGTACTGTGGAGGGGATCTCCATTTTAACCACGGTGCTAACGGAAGTATTATAAATGGAGATGTGAAAACCGGCAACAGTAATGCAGTAAGTTCTTTCGATCCCAATGTAACTATCAATGGAAAAGCTTTTTTTCAGACTCCGGTCAAATTAAATGGAACGCTTACCATCAATGGAAAATCTGGATTTCAAAAAAACATATACACCGATGGAACATTGAAGCTGAATGGTGATACCTACCTCAACAGTACTGTAAATGGAAATCAATACCTGGATTTATGTAATAACAAAGTCACTCATTCCGGAAGCGCATCCAGGATTATAAATGCTTCTCAAATTATCAATAACCACGGAGTGATAGATATCGCTAATGAATTGAATATGAAAGATGGGAATGAATACAGTTTTACCGCAAAGATTGATCAGATCGGTAACAAATACCAGTATTGGCCAAACTGGGGCACCATTAATGCTGAAACACTGAACCAGAAATATCAGATAGCAGCAGCTAATGGAGATCTGTGGAATGGTTTTCTGGTGATTAAAGTTAGTAACTATGCAACCATGGAATCATCTGCAGAAACTTTTACCGGTAAAGTGATCTGGATAGTGGAATCCGGGATCGCCTGTAATGGAAATTGGTATGATTGCGCCGCTTCTTCCAATACCATGGTGTATGTTAAGTCTGGTGGATACATAACCGGGATGGGTTCTAATAAGAATTTCAGGGGATATATATATGTAGAAGGAAATGGCGATGTGAACTATCTGTTTGGTAATGGTAACTCATTCAGGGGCGCTATTCATCATGTGTCTAATAATTCAAAATTTCAGCTTAACAGCGGGGCTCCACTCAATATTTTTTACGATAGGGAGGTCATTAAAGAATTCGTAAGATTTAATGTAATCACGCCCCCAGGGGTGATCAGTAAAGAACTGATTATGAACGATGTAAAATTGCGTACAGAGCTTCTGAGTCTTTATTATTGAAAGAAAAAAATATGAAAGAGATTGATGAGTTCAGGAATAATAATTAGTTGTGAACATGGTGGAAATCAGATACCTGCATATTTTAGCTATTTATTTAAAGACAAGTACCAAATGCTTCAAAGTCACCGGGGATGGGATCCGGGCGCATTGCTATTAGCAGAAAAGATATTCGCCAGATTCAATTGCCCGTTTCTTTTTGAAAAAATCAGCCGTCTGGTGATTGATCAGAACCGGTCTTTGGACAACAGGCAGATGTTTTCTGAAATTACCGCTTCTCTTTCTTCTGAGCAGAGAGAAAAGATTATTTCCGCTATATATAAACCGTATCGTATCGCAATCAACTCTTCCATAGATAATCTCCTGAAGAAACACCGCAGGGTTTACCATTTCTCCATTCACAGTTTTGCACCGGTACTAAATGGGGTAACCCGCAATGCCGATATGGGTCTATTGTACGATCCCAGGCGGGAAATTGAAAAAAGCTTCTGTTTAAAGCTTATCAGAAGTTTACAAAAAGAGATACCTGGTATCCGTATACGGCGCAACTATCCTTATAAAGGGATCTCTGATGGCTTAACTACTGCACTTAGAAAGCGTTTCAAAGGTCAAAGCTATGCAGGAATAGAGATTGAAGTAAATCAGTTGCACCCACTGAAGAAAACTGAATTGTGGAATAATATTATGGAAAAACTGCCAAACTGTATAGGTGAGGTTATTGGGGCAGATCTGCCCCAATAATAGATTCAGAAACCCTGCAGACCGCAGCAACGGGTACAAACCGGCATGAGACCTCTTTTCATTTCACGTCTGAATTTTTTGAAAGATTCGCCGTTCCAGATCTCATAAAAAGATTGGGTATTGATATTGCCGCAGGTATAATCCTGGTAATCACGACAGGGAGTCACCCGTCCATCAGGTGAAATCTCTGCTGTAAAATAGATACTTTCACAGCTTGGGTATCCACAGTGCCAGCTATGGTCAGCATAGTAGCGGCGGATATCGCTTTCCGATTCGATGTCAGGAAGAAACTGGGGAACACAGGGCTTGCCCCTGGAGATCATCTGTATCTGTCTTATCTGCGAAGCGGTCTCAACCGGATCAACATCATTAAAACAGGATTTAAGATATCCACGATGATTCTTAGGTTTTGTGCCGAAACGTTCTTCGAAAACCTTTTCATGAAGAGCAGCACGCTCTTCGGTTATGAACCAGCCAAAGTAGAATGGATGCAACTGAGCTTTGTCCAGAACCAGTTTATGAATATCCACCAGATGAGAATAGTTATTATTTGAAATGACAGTTATAGGAACAATAAGCGGAAAAAGAAGGTTTTTATCCTTCTTAATTTTGTCGGCTTTTTCTATGACAGCCATTGTTTTTTCAAAGTTATCCGACTTTTTTCCATTTGCAGGTGAACGCATGAGATTTTGAGATTCCGCATCCCACCCATCCAGGCTCAAAAAAAGGACCTGCAGTGAGCCGGTATCTATCAGATCTTCAATGATTCTGTCGATATCCTGAGCATTAGTTACTATCGAACCTTTAAGTTTATAGCGTGCCAACTCTTCAAACAGGGGGAGCAGTGGTTTCCACATGGTTGGTTCACCACCCCAGATGTAGTAGAATGGACGATCATGGCGGGTTTCAAAAACGATTCTTTTAACTACATCAAAATCTAGCTGATCGAGACGTTCTCCACGCTCCAGTTTCAGCCGGAGATGACCGTTTTCACCCCATTGACCACAAGAGCCGCACCGTAGATTGCATACTTCATTAACTCGTAAAGAGATCTGTCCCACAGCAATATCCTTATGCGGGTCTTTAGTACCCAGATATTTCCGAAACTGTTGAGGGATCATGTGCCAGGAGTCAAAATGATGAAATAAACCTGGAATCAGGTACTGTTTCATGAATGGCCATGGTATCAGGGCCTTTCCTCTAAATTTCGCCATTGCTTCAGCCTTTCAAAACAGAAATCATCACACCTGTCCGTAATTTCTGTAGACAGGATGTGGGAAAAATTTTATGAAATATAATAGTTTCACTCTTTTTTTGCATCAGAGGTTTATGACATTATTTCAGATTATTACTGAAAATCTTTCAAAAAGTATAACCGGGAAACAGTGTGAAATGGAAATAATACACGTTGGATATGCGATAATTTACTCTACAATCGCCTCCAGTTCCAGTTGCCGCTCTTCCCATTGCTTGATAAGCCCGTTCAACTCTGTTTGCAGTGAATCAATCTGTTGTGATGTCTGGTAAAGAAGTTCATGATTTAATGCATTCGATGGGTCATGAAGAATCGTTTGCAGTGCTGCCAGATTTTCTTCTGCTGATGAGATCTCTTTCTCAAGTCTCTCTATGGAGCGGGTAAGCTTTTTACGAAGTTCACGATCTTTAATCCGTTGTTCTTTAATATCTGTTTCGCTTTTACAGCTTAGGCAGCTCGGGGAAGAACTATTCTGTTCGGTAGTATCATTGGGAAAAAGCATCTCCAGATAAGTGCGGTAATCAGAGAGAGTGCCGGGGAAGTCCCGGATCATGCCTGGTCTGATCTCGATTATTCTGGTGGCAATCGAAGAGATGAAGAATTCATCATGGGAAACAAATAATATCGTGCCACTGAATTTTTTCATGGCATCTGCCAGCATTTCCACTGATTTAATATCCAGGTGGTTGGTTGGTTCATCAAGCAAAAGAACGTTTCCAGGACTGGCAAGAATAGTGGCAAGTACCAGTCGTGCTTTCTCTCCACCTGAAAGTACTTTTACTGTTTTGTCTACAGAATCTCCACTGAACAGAAAAGCTCCAAGAATATTCCGTACAAAGGTTTTTTCTGTGTTTATAGAATCCTGAATAACTGTTTGATAAAGAGTTTTTTCCGGGTCGAGCTGCTCGAGTTGGTGCTGTCCGAAATACCTGATACTGACATTATGGCCATACTTTACTGAACCTGCCATCGGTTTTAAAAGGCCGGAAGCAAGTTTTAAAAGAGTGGATTTCCCGGCCCCGTTGGGACCCACTATAGCGATTTTATCTCCCCTGTTAACAGACATGGTGAAATCGGAAAATATGGTCTTGTCATCATAACCGGCTTTTATTGCGGTGAACTGCAAGGGGATGACACCAGATTGTGATGGTTCAGGGAATGAGAAATGGATAGATTTAGCCGATTGGCTCAATTCAGGCATTTCTGTTCGGAGCTTCTCTATCAGTTTCATCCTCGATTGTGCCTGGGTTGCTTTGGAAGCTTTAGCTTTAAAGCGTTCAACGAATCTCTCATTTTGAGAGATTTTAGCTTCCAGATTACGCGCTCTGTTAAGCTGAGCAGCTTCGGTTTCTTCCTTTGTTCTGATATAGGCATCGTAATTTCCCTGATACAGGGTAATTTTACGGTTACAGATATCTGCAATATTGGTGGTGATCCGGTTTAAAAAATCGCGGTCATGGCTGACAATCAGCATACCGTATTTTTGTTTTTCCAGGTATTTTTCCAGCCAAACCAGTGAATCCATATCCAGGTGGTTAGTTGGCTCGTCAAGCAGGAGAAAATCCGGAGCCTCCAGTAGCAGTTTTCCCAGTACGGTTCTCATTCGATATCCGCCTGAAAGTAACTGGATCGGTTGTGACCAGTTCTCTTTAGGGATACCAAGACCTCCCAGTATCATTTGTGCTTTGGCAGTTAAAGAATAGCCATCATGATAATCCATCGCGCTGCAGAGAGAATCAATTTTTTTCAAAGTTTCTTTTAAAGCAGAGCCATCTGTGGGGAGTCTTTGAAGCTGTTCTTCAAAGTTCAGTATATGGGCAAAAGACTGGAGCACTATTTCCAGAGGGGTTTTCTGATCTAGGATCTCTACCTCCTGGGGGAGATAGCCGATTCTCATATCGAATGGTTTGTTGATTGATCCGCTGTCAGGGAGCTCTTCTCCTCCCAGCATTCTTAATATAGTGGTTTTACCGGAACCATTTACCCCTATCAGACCGGTACGGTGGTTTTCGTTGATCGATATAGTTACCGATTCCAGCAAAATAGTACTGCCATATTGTTTAGAAACGTTTTCGAAGGTAATCATGATTTTTAAGAAAATAATATAAACAACTTGAGAGCAAAAAAAGTCCTCGGTTTGGGTTCTGGAATTGTGCTTTGATTCCGTTTTTTTCGAACGCTCCCTTATTTCATCATTTCGAACGAACTTGAGAAATCTTTCCCACCCTTTTATTCTGTTTTCTGCCGTATAAGGCTTGCATTCACAAAACAGCTTTGAAAAAGATTTTTCCTCGAAATCGTCGGAATGGAGATACAGGCTTACTGCCTAAAGCGAGGAATTGTAAAAGAGGATGGATAACCTTACTTAAATTACGTAATAAAAAAAGAATCGCCGGGTATAAAACCCGGCGATTCCGCTTCACCCAAATTGTTGCAAGAGGGACTTGCAAAGGTAGGACCTATAAAATAAAACAGTTTGTTTAGATGTGCAACTATTTTTTTATAAATAATCATAAATTATTTTTCTTACAACCCGAATCGTTGGCTTAATGATTGCTCCATAGCAGTATTTAATTCATGAATAAAATCTTAAGAAAAGCAAGTATCAATAAAATGAATGGCATCTTTTCACCTGAATTTCTTTTTTCCTGCTATTGAAAGATGGATGTAAAATTGGAACCGCAACCCCAATATAATGACGCATTTGCCAGTATTCCGGTATTTTCTATACCAGTTAAAAAGCCGGTTTCACCGTTGAATACCAGATATAAAAAAAACATAAAGACTACGATTGATATTCCACCGAAGCCTCGGGGGGATGAGCAACTTATTATTCCATCCGGAAACGAACCGCTAAAGCTTGGTACTGGTACTGTAGTGGAGTTGTTGGGCACAGGAGGGATGGCTAAAGTTTATAAGATCTGGAGCGAAACGCTGGAAACTTACCGGGCGGTTAAACTTTTGATGCCTTCAAACGACCACAGCAATTACCAGCGGTTTGAAACCGAATCCAGAATTTCTGCAAATCTTAAACACCCCAATATCGTAAAGGTCCACGGCACTGGTGAGTGGCATGGTTTGCCTTTTATGGAAATGGAATATGTAGATGGGGTTACTCTTCAGGTCTTTCTTCAGTTCTTCCAATCTCTACCACCTCTTCTATGTACAGCTATTGCAGTCCAGATTGCCCGTGGACTAGCTTATGCACATACACAACAGGTACTTTTATATGGAAAAAAATACAAAGGTATAATCCATCGTGATCTCAAACCGTCCAACATTCTTATCGGATTCGATGGTATCGTTAAAATAATGGATTTCGGTGTTGCAAGACCGGTTGAAGCGAGTTTGCATACCGTAAATGTGGATCGTATAGTGGGGACGCTTCAGTATTTTCCGCCAGAACAGGTAAACGGTTATCCGATCGACCAGTTGGCAGATATCTACTCTTTTGGAGCAGTGCTTTACGAGATGCTTTGCGGAGTAAATCCATTTCCCCAACTCAATATTGCAGAGCTGATCAGGGCAAAAATTGATAATAAATTTACCCGCTTGGATGAGTTCAGGATGGCCATCGAGCCGCACCTGGCATCTCTGGCTCAAGTCTGCTTATGCACAGAAAAGCAGGACCGGATTCAAAGCTCGACAATACTGCGGGATTATCTGGAAGATTTGCACTATTCCTGGGGTGAAGATGGTCCGGAAAGTGTGATTAGGACATTCTTTAACAGTACCGAGAAATCCTGCAGGAAATAAACATTCAGAAATATCTGCAGAATTATACTGTGGCACATCTCTTTTCAACTATTCATTTGTCTTGAGAACCGTCTCGGTTTTTCTGATAAAAGATCTTGCCTACCCGGGCAATATGTTCTTTTAAATCTGGATTATCGATTTTTCCGTAAATAGAAAGATCAAAGGTGTAAGGCAGATAAAGTTCGTCAAGTTTATCCAGAACTTTGTAGACAGTAGTCAGTTTCAGGTTTTTACCAAAAAGAGTGATATCTATATCCGAGCCGGTTTTATAATTTCCCTTGGCTCGAGAACCGAATAGCACAGCTTTCTCAATCTCTTCGAATTCAGAAAAGACTGACCTGATTTTTTCTTCGACTGATAAATGCAAAAGATAATTTCATGGATTGACAGTATCTCAACAGATGACCCTGTTGTCATCATGGCGGATTTCAATGCAAAACCGGATGAAAATTCAATGAAATTATTAGAATCAGCCGGATACGGTTATGTGAAAGGAAGCAATGGCGAAATTCTTGATATATCTGCAAATCAGGGTATTAATCATATTCTTTTTCGTCCATTGTCCAGGTGGCGTGTTATTGATGCTGGAAATCCTGCCTATAGTGCTTCAAACCGTAACCCTGTCTGGGCGGATATTGAACTCATAGATCCGGTTAAAGTTTCAAGAACTGCTCTCGCTGCAAAAAATAACCGGAGAACTTTTCAGATTATAAAAGGTGAAAAATCGCTTTCCTATAGACTATACTCTCCTGCATCAATTTCCATAGTTGTATTCAGCTTTACTGGGCCAAATTTACAGAGCAGCATTATCAGCGAAGCAGTGGAATTCACCCGATCTCTTTTGATAGCTTTAACCTGTCAGATGGCCTGTACCACTGCATTATCAGCGTCGATGGTGTTTCGATTGCTGAGAATATGATAATTATGCATTAATCGTGTAATTTTCCTATGCAGAATGTGTATACTTTTTGCCTGCATTAATTATTAGACCTCATATACAAAGGAGTGAAATTATGCATGAGGAAAAGTGCAGGCTGACCGCTAGCCATTCATTATTGCAACCGGTATTTAAGATGTTTCATCCAAAAAAAATGGACAGAAATATCTGGAGAAGAAAAAAGAGGGAAAAGACTTTTAAAAGATGGAAGAGGGCGATTATGTGGGCTGCCTTTTATGGTGCACTTAACGGGGTATTTAAATTTCTGTTAAGTGAGGGAAAAAGGAAACTCTCTTTTCGTAAATAATATCTGTTCTGATTAAACTGGAATCGGAAATAATATCTAATCCAATGAAGGTTATCTTTGTAGGTTTAGATATTATTTCTGCTTCGATAAATCTGCAAGAAGGACATCTCATGAAAATTGCTGTTCTAACCAGCGGGGGCGATGCACCAGGGATGAACGCTGCGATTAGAGCTATCTCCAGATATGCTATCTATAAAGGGTGGGATGTTTTTGGGGTACATAGAGGATATCAGGGGCTTCTGGAAGGAGACTTTTCTCGGATAGGGCTCAGAGATGTGGGTGGAATAATTGGTGCAGGTGGAACTATCCTGGGAAGTTCCAGAAGCCCTGAGTTTCAGACCCCTGAAGGAAGGGAAGAGGCTCTGAAACAACTTCGTGAGAATCGGTTCGATGTATTGGTAATAATTGGTGGGAATGGAACCCAAAAGGGTTCTTTTTCTCTGTTTCAAATGGGATTTCCGGTTATAGGGGTCGCTTCCACCATCGATAATGATCTTTATGGATCGGACATCACTATAGGTGTGGATACTGCACTGAATGTAGCACTGGAGGCTATAGATCGAATTAAAGTCACCGCATCTTCGCACGGAAGAGTGTTTGCGGTAGAGGTGATGGGAAGGGATTGTGGCTATATTGCCTTGATGGCCGGAATCGCCGGAGGTGCAGAGGTGATTATTATCCCTGAAATTCATTTCGACATTCAAAAAATGATTTCCGATATTCAGGAAACCTACAAAAGAGGGAAACATCACGCGATCATTGTAACTGCGGAAGGCGCTCACTGCAATGCAGATGAATTGTCCCGTTACTTCTTAAATAACAGAGAATTATCCGGGTTTGAACTCAGAACAACGGTTTTGGGTTATGTTCAAAGGGGCGCGACTCCCAACCTTTTCGATCGAATTCTGGCCACTCGTCTGGGGGTTGCGGCAGTTGAAGCTGTCGCTCAGAAAAACTACGGGGTACTGGTTGGAATGCATAAAAGTGAAATAATTACCACACCTCTGGAAACCGTTGTTTCCAGAAAAAAAGAGCTGGACCTGCAACTGCTTAAAACCGCAGAGATCCTTTCTAAATAGGATTTTCCAGACATACAATACAGACACATTCGTTTATACCAGATTGACTTTCATAGTATTTGCCTCTTGCATTACCCAAAAAAGAACTAGTATTTTAAAAATCCAGTTATTTTAATGTAGGAAATTTGCATACAGGTTGTACCTTCAGAAAAAGTTCAAATCAAAATCCAAAATAATTTTATTTACAGATCAATGAATCAGTCTTATTGAAAGTGATTCAACAGAAGAGATACTTCTGAAGAGTTTACTTCTGGTTGTATGCTTTCAATGTGCTGGAAGTTTATTCAAAGAGAGAGGTTATGGAGACGTTTTCGTTGTATGACTTTCCGGAAATTTATGATCAGGTAAGGACACCTGACCAGTATACATTTGAATCAATCTACAAACACATCTGTGATCAATTGGGTAGAGCTCCCCGTTCAGTCATGGATCCTGCCTGCGGACCGGCCACCTGGTTATCGCTTTTTGCCGACAAAGGGGTATTGGTTGCCGGCAATGATATCAGTGAAGAGATGATTGCTAATGCTCAGGAAAAATGTGCGGGAAAGGCTATTGAGCTCATTGTGGGAGATATGTGTGATCTGCAATTTAAAAAAGGCCCCTTTGAAGTTTCCTTTGAACTGGCCGGAACCTGCGGAATAATTCCTGACAAGAAAACCTTTCAGAGATTCCTGAGATCGGTTGTAAACCATACTTCTTCTCAGGGAATTATTTTGCTTACTGTTTTTTTTCACGAAATGGATATGTATACCGAATACCCCTGGTTAGTGGGAGAGTGGGGACCTTTTGGAGTGTATCCCCAGGGTAAAGCCTGGCTCAAATATGAGGTACTCTCTACAGAACCGGAATTGAATCTGGAAAGAGTACGACGTACAGTGAATACCGAAGGGGTCGCCCAGTGTAGTTGCCCTCTTATCGACGAATACAACATGTATTCCTGGTCAGAGGAGAGTTTTTGGCAAATGATTTCTGAGATACCCGAGCTTTCATTTGTAAGTTCGTTCCGTTACGATGAACCGGAAGGAATAGTGTTTGCCACAAAAGGCGAACTCACCGGCGAAGTGACAGTAGTATTGAGAAGATTATAGATTATTCTTTCCGTCGAGGGAATCATTGTGGGGGCAACCCTTGTGGTTGCCCTTTTTTTCTTTTTAATATTATTGTTATTTATTAAGATTAATGGCAACCACAAGGGTTGCCACGAAAATAGTCTGAAAATAGTCTGAAAACAGTCCCACAAATTTAATTCTCCCTCCCTAAGAAATTCCCTCTGGAACAATTATCGCTTGCAGAAAAAAAGAAAAGTCCTTAACCCCACACAAAGGAACTTCTATGGCAAAATATCCATTGCTGTTTTCTGAGGGAAAAATCGGATCAGTAACAATAAAAAACCGTGTGGTCATGCCTCCCATGGGCACCATTTTATGCGGTCCTGATGGAGAGATGACCGATCACCTGATAGCCTACTATTCAGAGAGGGCTGCCGGAGGGACTGGCTTGATAATAACAGAGATTGTTACTGTTGAATATCAGTTTGGTAAAGCGCTTGCCAGTCAGTTAAGGTTAGACAACGATCGCTACATAGCTGGGTTCAGCCGTCTGGCCGGTGCAGTACAAAAATATGGTACAAAAATATTCGCCCAGCTTCATCATGCAGGAAGACAGACCTACACTAATTTCACCGATGGAAAGCAGATAGTAGCACCCAGTGCCATCGCCAGTAAAGCTATCGGAATCGAGCCCAGAGCACTAACTACCGAAGAGGTAAAAGAGCTTGTTCAAAAATTCATTGATGCTGCGGTAAGGGCTCAGATAGCTGGCTTTGATGGTGTGGAGTTGCACGGAGCCCACGGATATTTGATAAATCAGTTTCTGAGCCCCCATAGTAATCATCGCTCCGATGAGTACGGAAAGGACCGTCTTCGATTCACCATAGAGATACTGCAGGGAATCAAAGAAAAATGTGGATCTGATTTTCCGGTAATAGTCCGGTTCAGTGCGGATGAATTTATCGCTGATGGTATTAATCTTCAGGAGGGAAGAAGAATCGGGGCAGCGATTGCAGATGCTGGTGCGGATGCATTGCATGTCAGCAGTGGTACCTACGAAAGCATGCCGGTTATTATCGAGCCTTATATGTATAAAGAGGGATGGAAAAGCTATCTTGCTCAGGAAGTAAAGCAGGGTTTGAATATTCCGGTCATAGCGGTAGGTGCAATCAAGCGTCCTGCGAAAGCTGAAGAGATTCTCAGTCAGAAGAAAGCCGACTTTGTCGCGCTGGGAAGAGCCCATCTCTGTGATTCTCAATGGGCAATGAAAGCGCAATCGGGAAATGAAGATACCATTGTTACCTGTATCGGGTGTATGCATTGTATAGATTCGATATTCTCGATGCGTAAAATCGAATGCGCTGTAAATGCCCGCACAGGAAGGGAACTAGAATTCCAGGAGTTCAAAAAGGATGGAATGGGAAGAAAGGTGGCTGTTATCGGTGCCGGGCCAGCGGGTATGGAAGCTGCGCGGGTTTTGAAGTTACGTGGCTTTGAGCCGGTGGTTTATGAGCAGTCAAACGAGGCTGGCGGACAGCTTATTCCTGGCTGCAAACCTCCTGATAAGGAAGTAATAAAGTGGTATCAGAATTCTCTTCTAAAAAATGTAGAGGAACTCAATATCGAAATAAAAACCGGAGTCAATGCTCAACCTCAACAGGTAAAGAGCAATGATAATCCTTATGCGGTGATTGTGTCAATAGGTGCAAAGCCCATAGTTCCTTCAATTATTCCAGGAGTAAATAATGAGAACGTTTTTAATGCAATTGAAGTCCTCAATAACCCCATTCTTATTCAGGATAAATCAAGAGTCTCAATAGTTGGTGGAGGTATGACCGGATGTGAGCTGGCAGAACTGCTTTCAAATAAAAATTGTATGGTCACCATTATCGAAATGCAATCGGAACTGGCCACTAACGAGAACGAGATAACCAGAACTGCGATGTTAAAACGTCTTGAAGACAATAAGAATATCCAAATATTGACCTGCCATAAACTGGAATCCATAAAAGAAGACACAGTCGAGCTGGAAAACCTTGAAACAGGAGAGAAAAAACAGCTTAGTGCAGATTATACCGCTCTTTCACTGGGCCTTTCACCTCTTGTTAATGAGATCAGACAATGGAAAGAGATGTTTGACAAGACATTTGTTGTAGGTGATGCGGTTTTTCCTTCGAAAGTGGCATTTGCGATAAGAACTGCATTCGATGTGGCTTACACTCTGAGCTGACTCAGGGAGAAAGGTCTCACGCAGAGCCGCAAAGCCGCAGAGGGGAGATGTAAAACGCAAAGCAAAGTGATGTGGACAAGATTTCTTACAGACATTTGAAATGACTAAATGAGAAGGACATGCCAATTGCTTACACGCTTTGAGATGCTAAACCTGTTTGTTCATTTCGACTGCTTTATTCTTTCTCTGCGTCTCAGCGGCTCTGCGTGAGCCTGTCCGGAATCCTGGGAAAAGGGGTTGTCTCACGCAGAGCCGCAAAGCCGCAGAGGGAAATGCAATAGGACATTTATTAATAAGTAAGTTTGTTTACAATTCTTATAATACCATCTTTCATTAAAGGAGCACCAAAATTTAATAATAAACCAAGCCTTAAATCAAGCAGACGTAAATATGTCAACATTTGTTTGCTATGTACAGGTGCTAATGTTTCCACTGACTTTAATTCGATAATTATGTGTTCCTCAACGATCAAATCTGCACGAAAACCTTCATCAAACGACTCTCCTTCATATACTATTGGTACAGGTTTCTGCCTCTCTACTGACAATCCTTCTTTCTGCAGTTGTTTTGCTAAAATAACCTCATATACCTTTTCAAGTAACCCTGGACCAAGTTCCTTGTGTATGTGGTAAGCTGTATCAATAATAATTCCTGATAATTCATTAAGACGCAAGGTAGTGTTCATCATTTTAACCCCTGTTGTATGTTATTTGACATGAGGAGTATCGTTGAAAATAACATTATGAGCCCAGCGTAACCGCCCATATAAGCGAAAAAGAACGGAATATGAGTCTGGTGCTGAGCGGAATATCCAGAAGATTCTCACCGGTAACGAAAGAATCGGATGAACCTAAATTAAAGCGGATACCAAGCGCTCCGGTAAAATTTCTTCGGCCTGCAGAAACGCCAAAAGTGAAATTAAAAAGATCTATACTTCTGAAAATATTGGTATTCACAGGGTTTACCGGAGAGAAATCGGTGCAGAAACCCCCATGTAATCTCAGGTGTTCAGTGATCTGATAATTGCCTCCGATGGATGCATTTATCACCATCTCATTGTCATAGAAATAATTGGGAAACGGAATCTCTGAAACAATCGTACCATCGGTTTCATTGAATGTTTCACTTATTGCATTTTCATTGCTTCGCAGCACAGTGTATTTGCCAAAACCCTGATAAAGGTTAAGATCCAGCTCAAAAGACCATCTATCTTTAGAGTAAGACAAACCAAAAGAAAATTGGGCAGGTTGTTTATATTGGAATATTGCACTGGTATCTCTTAAAGAAACGGATATTACAGTATCTTCTTTGTGAATCATAAAATCATAATAGATCCAGGCGTTGCGGAAAAGTCCAACCCCAGGAGTTCTGAAAGTCGCACCAAACTGGATGATGTCGGTTATTTGCAGTTGTATTCCTGCTGAAGCAGTCAGGTGAATGATTGTTCCATTTGTGTGAAAGGATAGGAGAAAATCGAGTGGATCGGAAGACACTGGATGTCCGGACAGGGATTGATCGACATTTAAACTGGTGTAGGGAAAACTGACTTCAATTCCAAAGCGGAAGTTTTTACTAAAAGCCAATCCTGCTGCAACAGCCGGATAATAGGTAGTAAAGTAAACATCGTTAAAAATCGAGAGATCGAAACTGCTGTTATCTGTTTGTGAAGTAGCATCGAAAGTCGATTGCCAGAAAACCGGTTGACTCAAAGCGATGCTCAGACTCAATGGGCTAGGACTTTTAAGTTTGGCAACCACTCCCAGAAATCCTGGTGTTCCTTCGATATTAAATGAGCGAAGAGCGTTTGAGAAATCTTTAAAGCAGAAATTCATCAGTTCCAAACCGTTATAACTGGCATTGAGAGCGAATCTTTGAGTTAAACCTAATCCTGCAGGATTATACCAGGCGGCGGTGATACCTGAGGCGCGGGCAACGTAGGCTCCGGCTTCAGATGCTTCGATTTGGCCAATAGGTATTCTATTGTAATTAGGTACGACCGGTGGTGGGGGAAGGGGGATAAGGGAGAGAGCGGGGGAGGCAATTATTAAGATTAACAGGAATGTGGAGCGAGATCTATCACCTTTTTTAATGGCATGAAGCATGGATCTCCAGGAGAAGCTAATCTGATTTTTAAAGGTTGTGATTTAGGCCACCCTTTGTAGTAGTCTGCTACCTTCCTTCGCTGTTCTGCTATGGAAGGTGGACAGAGGACGGGGTAATAACGGAAAAGCAAAATACAGACCGAAGGGGAAAAAGAGTTTAAGGAATAGATGGGAGATTTTTCGCTTGGGGGACGGAGCAAACTTAACTACTTATCGAAGTGCAATCCAGCATGCAGCTAAAGGACTAATCTGCCAATCGTTGCAAAAGAATTTGGTGCGCACTTCGCATAAAGATAAGTACGAAAAATTCCTCCGAGTAAAATTGGGTCGCAACGATAGACGTCTTCCTCTTGGGGACGGAGCAAACTTTACAACTTATCGAAGTGCAATCCAGCATGCTACTAAAGGATTGATCTGCTGAATGTAGCAAAAGATTCAGGTGCGCACTTCGCATAAAGATATGTACGAAAAGTTACTCCGAGTGAAATTGGGTCGTAACGATAGATGTCTTCCTTTTGGGGACGGAGCAAACTTAACTACTTATCGAAGTGCAACCTAACATGCAGCTAAAGGACTAATCTGCCAATCAGTTGCAAAAGATACAGGTGCGCACTTCGCATAAGATAAGTACGAAAAATTCCTCCGAGCAAAATTGGGTCGTAACGATAGACGTCTTCCTTTTGGGG
>JAAYPC010000014.1 GCA_012519985.1 Fibrobacter sp. | reverse complement strand
TATATTGGGGGTACCCATAAAAAAGCCGGAAGCGGCCAAAAACATTGATTTTACTGTTAAGGCTTCTGCACTCGGTAACTACTTTGGATTTGTCGAATTTAAGATATGCAGTCAGGTCGATCTTGTTTATCAGCAGTGTATTTGCTTTATGAAAAACTGCAGGATATTTGAGTACTTTATCATCTCCTTCCGGAACAGAGAGTACTGCAACGATCTCATTTTCTCCAAGATCAAAAGATGATGGACATACAAGATTACCCACATTTTCTATGACAAGAAGCCGGATGCCATCAGGATTAAATGACTGGAGTGTATGTAAAATACTGTGGGCATCGAGATGACAGGCACCAAGTGTTTCGATCTGAAAAGAAATGCAGCCTGCTTCACTAGCCCGCTGTGCATCACGGTGGGTTTGAATGTCACCAATAATTACTGCCATACTGTTGCCAAAATGGTGGGCCAGGTACTCAACAATGGTGGTTTTTCCGCTTCCTGGAGAACTTATCAGGTTAATTACATAGATTCCATTATCGCGGAAATATTTGCGGTTAATTTCAGCATAGGAATCATTTTTTGACATAACCGCCTGTTCGATGACCAGCTTTTCAGATGATCCGGATTGGAGAGTATGGTTATGATGGTCATGGCTGTGAATTTCGACATTTTCGCATCCGCATTCTTCACACATTTAAGGCTCCGCTGTTTCTATGTAATCGATTTTAAAGGGTGGAATAGAGAGGATGTCCCGTTCCGGTTTTCCGCAATCCGGGCAGAAGGTGTCAAAAACAAGGCATTTATACTCTTTTTCACAATGGATACATTTCATTAAGACTGGGACAGTTGTGATATGCAGGGTTGCATTGGTGTATCCTTTGAGTTTGCATAATTCAGAGAAGGAAAAGTTTAATGCATCTTCTGATATTCCTGACAGGGGCGAGGCAGTGAGTGCAACTTTAGTAACAGTTGCAGGATCTGCTACTTTTGATTCAATCAGTTCGATTATTCCGGCTGCAATTGACAGTTCATGCATTGGATTATTCTGTCCGTTTAACTATTGCTTAAGAAATATCAGATTTGAAAACTCTATCAATATACAGACAAACTTGTTCAGATTCAACTTTATTGTAATCCTGATTCGGGAAGAGAAAGTGTAGCTGCTCAATCAAGGTTCCTTGAATCGCTATTCATTTTAAACCTTATGCCGTAATGCTTACGTTAGCCATAACAGGAAAGAATAGCAACAAGCACATTGGAGATAAAAAGACAAAATCTGAACCCTCCGAAGCTGATTACAGCGGAGGATGGACGATAAATTAAAAAGTTTTGGCTTTAACACATAGGTTTTTCCGTTAAGGTGGTAAGGTTTAGGGTTTACCCCCCTAAAGCTTTCCACTTCATCCCCCTAAGGTTTTTTGCTAAAATTGAAAGGTCTGTAAAGAAAACTGAAAGGTTTGTAAAGAAACTGTTAAGTTTTTTTTAACTCATAAGCTTTTGGATAAGACTGGCGATTAAATTTCAGGCATTTTTAGTACTCTCGAACTGAGAGCTCTTATTTGACTCTGTCCTTCTGGCCGTTGTTTTGCTTTTTCCCCTTTAATGGGGGGCGGTTTTTTGGGTGAAAGGATTCATTTTGGATGAGAAGATGAAAACAGTAGATGGTAACGAAGCTGCAGCCAGTGTGGCATATAGTACCAACGAGACGGTGGCAATTTATCCTATCACCCCAGCGTCTCCCATGGGTGAAATGGCGGATTTATGGGCAGCATCGGGAAAGAAGAATATCTGGGGGACGGTTCCACATATAGTGGAAATGCAGAGTGAGGCAGGGGCAATAGCTGCAGCTCATGGTTCTTTGCAGCGGGGATCGCTTACCACCACTTTCACAGCTTCCCAGGGCTTACTCTTAATGATTCCCAACATGTTTAAGATTGCTGGAGAGCTTAACCCGATGGTGATTCATGTGGCAGCAAGAACAGTGGCAACTCATGCACTTTCCATCTTTGGTGATCACAGTGATGTGATGGCTACCCGCAGCACCGGTTTTGCTTTCCTGTGTTCATCTTCGGTGCAGGAAGCACATGATTTTGCGCTTATTTCTCAGGCTTCAACTCTAAAGTCCAGAGTACCATTTCTGCATTTTTTTGATGGCTTTCGTACTTCTCATGAGATTTCAAAAATCGCTATGCTAAGCGAAGATCAGATAAAGGAGATGATAGATGATAATCTGGTTCGTGAACATCGATATCGCTCTTTGAGCCCTGAGCATCCCTTTATCCGGGGAAGTTCGCAGAATCCTGACATTTTTTTCCAGGCTCGTGAGGCTTCAAACCCCTACTACAGCGGGACTGTTTCGGTGGTTGAACAGACAATGTCTGATTTTGAGAGACTTAGCGGTCGCTCTTACCGACTTTTCCAATATTGTGGTGATCTGGAAGCGGAACGGGTGATTATCATAATGGGTTCTGCAGCTCAAACAGTGGAAGAGGTGGTTGAGCAGTTGAATCTTAAAAATGAGAGAGTAGGGGTATTGAAGGTTCGTCTTTACCGTCCATTTTCGGGCTCTCATCTGTTGAGGGCGCTTCCTTCCACAGTAAAAGCCATAGCGGTTCTGGACAGAACCAAAGAACCTGGAAGTGCCGGTGAGCCGCTTTATTGCGATGTAGTTGCTTCTATCAATGAGGCTGCAGGAAGTCAGGAGTTTCCCTGGGTCAGGATTCCCAAAATCGCAGGCGGCCGCTACGGTTTGTCATCAAAGGAATTCACCCCACCCATGGTCCACTCCATTTTCACCTGTCTTCATAAAAATTGTATGCCTAACCATTTCACTATTGGAATAGAAGACGATGTAAGTTTTAAGAGTTTACCGATAGAAAAAAGCAATTATTCAGAGCCCCGGGGCAGGATAAGTGCTCTGTTTTACGGATATGGTTCGGATGGGACGGTGAGTGCCAACAAGAACACGCTCAAGATTATTGGGGAGACTACCGATTATTATGTGCAGGGTTATTTCGTATACGATTCCATGAAATCCGGTTCAATCACTGTTTCTCACCTTCGTTTCGATAAAAAAACCATTAATTCTCCTTATCAGATTTACCAGGCTGACTTTGTCGGATGTCATCAGTTTTCTTTTCTGCAAAAAATCGACATGCTTCAGTTTGCCGCTGAGGGTGCGACCTTTCTTCTTAATAGTCCATATCCACCTGAAGAGGTCTGGGATAAATTTCCTGTATCTGTACAGAGGGCAGTAATAGATAAACGGTTGAAGGTATATGTAATAGATGCCGGTGGTATTGCCTCGCAGATCGGGCTTGGTGGCCGGATCAACACCATTATGCAGACCTGCTTTTTTGCGCTCAGTAAACTTATCCCTGAAGAGGCAGCGGTCAGCAAAATAAAAGAGTATATATGCAGTAGTTATGGACGAAGAGGAGAGACAATCGTTTCCATGAACCAGGAAGCGGTTGACTCTGCAATCAAAAATCTGCATCAGTTGCAGATTCCCGAACAGCCCAGCAATGCTTTTGACCTGCGGGAAGCTGTAAGCTCCGATGCAACTTCATTTGTTAAATTTAACACTGCCAGAATACTGAGAGGCAGAGGTGATGAGCTTCCGGTCAGTGCTTTTAATGCAGATGGTACTTTCCCAAGTGCTACCAGCAAATATTTAAAGCGGGGAATTTCTGCACAGATTCCGGTATGGGAGCCGCAGTTGTGCATACAGTGCGGGAAGTGCTCTTTTCTGTGTCCTCATGCGGTTGTCAGGGCTAAAGTCTATGAAAATGCAGATCTGACAGGTGCTCCGGAGTCTTTTCAGTCTGTTCCAGCCCGTCATCCTTCACTTAAAGGGCAATACTATACGATTGCAGTATCGCCTCAGGATTGTACCGGGTGCCGGGTGTGTGTGGAAGTCTGCCCGGGTAAAGATCGCAAAGAGCCTAAAGTAAAGGCTTTGAATATGAAACCCAAGGACCCGTTGCTGCAGAGTGGTGAACGGAACTGGGAGTTTTTCCTGAATCTGCCACAATACGACCGGTCTGTATCGACCATGCGGGAGCTTCAGTTTGTAACTCCGCTTTTTGAATTTTCCGGAGCTTGTGCCGGATGCGGAGAGACACCTTATCTTACTTTGCTTAGCCGACTCTTTGGGGATCATGCGCTTATTGCCAATGCTACCGGCTGTTCTTCGATTTACGGAGGAAATGAACCGGTAACACCCTGGGCAATCAATAAAGAGGGGAAGGGGCCTGCCTGGTCCAATTCTCTTTTTGAGGATAATGCGGAGTTCGGACTGGGATTCAGGATTGCTATTGACAAACAGATTGATCAGTGTAAAGAGCTTCTTTATAAGCTGGAACCACAGATCGGTAAAGAGCTGGTGGAGGCTCTGATAAAGGCAGATCAGAACAGTACAGAAGAGATTGACCAGCAGAGAAACCGGGTTACTGCTTTACGGCAGCGGTTGAAACAGATAGACAACAAAGATGCAGGTGATCTGCTTGCGTTATCTGATGCACTGATTAAAAAAAGTATATGGCTGGTTGGTGGTGATGGCTGGGCTTATGATATTGGTTTTGGTGGACTGGATCATGTCTTTTCTATGGGACGTAAAGTTAATATACTGGTGATGGATACAGAGATGTATTCAAATACCGGTGGGCAGATGTCCAAGGCTACGCCTCCGGGGGCAGTGGCTAAATTCGCTGCTGCCGGGAAGAGCAGTGGGAAGAAAGATCTGGTGATGATGGCTATGAGTTATGGCTCTGTGTATGTGGCCAGGGTTGCGATGGGAGCGGACCAGGCGCAGGCCATAAAGGCATTCAGGGAAGCGGATCAATATGAGGGGACTTCACTTATTGTGGCGTATGCTCAATGCATTGGGCAGGGATTCGATCTGGTTCATGGCAATGCTCAACAGCATCTGGCGGTAGAAAGTGGTTACTGGCCTTTGCTCCGGTACGATCCGAGGCTGCAGAGAGAGGGAAAAAATCCTCTTCAGCTTGACAGCAGGGCACCATCGGTTCCTCTGGAAGATTACATTTACAACGAAACCCGCTATTCACTGCTTCTTCGCAGTAATCCTGATGAAGCGGCAAATCTTTTAACAAAGGCTAAAGAGGAAGTTGCTCAGAGATGGAACTGGTATCAGCATTGGGCCTCCATGCCTTTAGTACAAGGGAGTGGTAATGGTTGATCTCTCGACAAATTATCTTCGGTTAAAGCTGAAAAATCCCCTGATAGCTTCATCATCTCCCTTGTGTACACATGTCCAGAATGTGAAAAAAATGGAGGATGCCGGTATTGCGGCAGTGGTACTTCAGTCTCTTTTCGAAGAACAGATACAAAAAGAGCAGTTGATGCTTGACAAAGGACTTGTGCAGGGAACAGAGCATTTTGCCGAGGCTCTGACCTATCTTCCGGATATAAGGCCTTACTGTTTCCGCTCTTCTGATTATATGGAGCAGATCATTAAAACCAAAGAGGCGGTAGATATTCCGGTTATTGGAAGTCTTAATGGAACAAATGTCTGGGGGTGGATCAAATATGCCCGCGAGATGGAGAAAGCGGGAGCGGATGCAATAGAACTTAACATTTATAATCTTCCGGTGTCTCCTGCAATTTCTTCTTCTCAGGTAGAGCAAACCTGTGTTAATTTGGTAAGAGAGGTGTCTAGAAGTGTTGCAATTCCGGTATCAGTGAAAATGGGTCCTTTTTTTAGTTCGATTCCTGAAATGATAAGCAGAATTTCTAATGCCGGTGCAGCAGGAGTGGTTATTTTCAACCGGTTTTATCAGCCGGATATCGATCTGCAGAAGCTGGAAGTAAAGCCGGTTCTTCATCTGAGCACGTCCGATGAGCTTTTACTCAGAATACGCTGGATTGCCTTACTCTTTGATAAAATAAAGATTGATTTTGCTGTTACCGGTGGGGTGCACACGATACAGGATGTCTTGAAGTGTATTGCTGCAGGAGCACGGGTTTCCATGATGACTTCTGCACTTCTGCAGAAAGGGATCAGCCATATTTCCAGATTACTGGCCGGGATAGGCGAGTGGCTGGAAGAAAACCGGTACGAATCGATGGAAGCATTCCATGGAGTAATGGGACGAAGTTCTGTGGAAAATACGGAGGCTTTTGAAAGGGCTAATTACATGAAAGTTTTGGGATCTTATCGTTCAGAATAGATTTGCCCTGAATACAAACCACAGGAGTGAACATAATGGCCTATACAGATGATGAAATTAAAAGAGTTGTTATTGATCAGCTTGCCTGGGATTACCGGATAGGAATGTCGGCAATTGAAGTGTATGTACATAACGGGGAGGTGACGCTGGAAGGAACGGTCCCTTCCTACTCTGCCCGCCAGGCTGCAGAGGCGGATGTGTTACAGGTTCCGGGGGTAGTGAGTGTTAAGGACAGGCTGACATTAAAGTTTCCTTCCAATGTTTCTGTGCCCTCAGACAGCGAAATTCAGATCCGTTTGCTGAATCGGTTACTTTGGAACCCCAATATAGAGGCATCCGGTATAGATGTCACGGTGGACAGGGGAACGGTCATGTTGCGGGGGACAACCGATTCGTACTGGAAAAAGATGCGGGCAGAGGAGATTGCCTATGATATTCAAGGAGTCGTTCATGTCAGTAATGAACTGGTAGTGGTTCCCACTCATGCCTATTCTGACAAGGCGATCGCTCAAGACATTATGGCTGCATTGCACAGAAATTTCGAATTGGATCACCATAGAATTGAAGTCGATGTAGACAATGGACGTGTTACTTTAAGCGGAACGGTTTATGAGATCAGAGAGGTTCACACAGCATACCGGATTGCCCGTTATACCAGAGGAGTGCGTGATGTTGTGAATCTGCTTAAGGTTCATCAGAAAGCCGCATAATTATGGAATGGAAAATAAAAGTGGAAACCTACAGCGGTTATAAAGCCGATGAGTATCCGGTACGATTCTGGATCGGGGAGAAACGGCTGGAGATACTGGAAATAGAGGACAGGTGGTACAGTCCGGGTTTCTCCTATTTTAAGGTGTTTGCTGATGATGCTGCTCATTACATACTTAAAAAGTCAATCGAGACTGAAATCTGGAGCGTTAAAAACCTGTAATGAGATCCCTGTTTATCTGCCTTGACAATAAGATAATCACTTTCTTAGTCTCGTAGGGACGTTATATTTGCAAAAAGACAACCGAATAAAAAACGTTTGGTCCCGAAGGGATGAAATATTTGCAGAGCAATTAAATATCAGTTTATTCGTATACAGTTTTCTGTCTGAAGTGGAAACCAGATAGGAAAATTCCAAATCACCAAGTACCAAATCTTAAACAAATCCCAATGACTGATTATCCAAATTCCAAACGAAGAATAGGAGTGTAAGTCCCGTTCCGGTTTCGGATTTCGAATTTTCCTTCTCGCCTGTTCCTGTTTAGAATTCAGAGCTTTGAGATTTGGAATTTGTTTGTAATTTAAGAATTGAGATTTGGAATTTATTGTTTTGATACTTAATTCCTACGATTTAGAAGATCCATTACCCGATTTAGGTTCACTTCGGGCCCTTGGAAAATATTAATTTAGGCTACTTATACTAATAAAATACCAGTTATTTCAATATCACCAGAAAACAGCAGGGATTATTGATGGCAGAAAAATTTGTTTACTACATGAATCGAATGACAAAGGTATATCCTCCACAAAAAGAAGTTTTAAAGGATATCTCACTATCTTTTTATTATGGAGCGAAGATTGGAATCATTGGAGTAAATGGTTCCGGAAAGAGTACTTTGCTTAAAATCATGGCAGGTATTGACACTGAGTTTCAGGGGGAAGCCTGGATCGAGGCTGGTCGCACTGTGGGCTATCTTCCCCAGGAGCCATTACTGGATGAGAGTCTGGATGTCAAGGGGAATGTGGAGCTGGCGGTCAAGGAGACTCGATCTTTGCTGGAGGAGTTTGAGGAGATTTCCAACCGGTTTGGTGAAGAGCTTTCGGATGATGAGATGGAGAAACTTCTGGAGCGTCAATCAAAGCTTCAGGATAAGATCGATGCTGTAGATGCCTGGGAACTGGATCGTCAGTTGGAGATTGCCATGGATGCCCTGCGGCTTCCGCCAGGTGATGCAGATGTGAGTAAACTTTCCGGGGGCGAAAAGCGGCGAGTGGCTCTATGTAAATTGTTGCTGCAGAAACCTGATCTTTTGTTACTGGATGAGCCTACAAACCATCTTGATGCAGAGTCGGTTGCCTGGTTGGAGAGACATCTCAGGGAGTATCAGGGTTCAGTCATTCTGGTTACTCATGATCGTTACTTTCTGGATAATGTAGTGGGTTGGATTCTTGAGATAGATCGTGGAAGAGGAATTCCATGGAAGGGTAATTACAGTTCGTGGCTGGAACAGAAGTCATCCCGACTGGCACAGGAAGAGAAGGAGGAGAGCGATCGGCAAAAACGGCTCAAGACAGAACTGGAGTGGGTGCGGATGTCTCAGAGAGCCAGACAGGCCAAGGGTCGGGCTCGTCTTAATGCGTACGAGGAGCTTCTCAATAAGAAAACCATGGATAAGATCACCCGTGCTCAGATAATTATTCCTCATGGCCCTCGTCTGGGAAACACGGTTATTACAGCAAAAAAGCTTAGCAAAGCTTACGGAGACAAACTGCTTTTTGAAGATCTCGACTTTGTTCTTCCCAGAGCTGGTATTGTAGGGATAATCGGTGCAAACGGAACCGGAAAAACCACATTGCTGAGAATGATTACATCTCAGGAAAAGCCTGACAGCGGTGAGCTGATTATCGGAGAGACTGTGCAGCTTAGCTATGTAAATCAGAGCCGGGATGCACTGGATGGGGAAAAGACGGTTTTTGAAGAGATTACTGGTGGTCAAGATACTATTTTGCTGGGAAAAACAGAGGTAAATTCCAGGGCTTATGTAGGCAAGTTTAATTTCAGTGGTTCCGATCAGCAGAAACTGGTAAAGGAGCTTTCCGGAGGTGAACGCAACCGGGTGCATCTTGCCAAGCTCCTTCAAAGCGGTGGGAACGTGCTTTTATTGGATGAACCCACAAATGATCTGGATGTCGAAACTCTGCAGGCTTTGGAACAGGCGGTTTCAGATTTTGAGGGATGCGCGGTGATAGTTAGCCATGATCGCTGGTTTCTTGACAGAATTGCTACCCACATTCTGGCATTTGAAGGGAACAGTACTGTGGTGTGGCATGAAGGCAATTATGCTTCCTATGAAGAAGCACGAAGGGAGCGTCTGGGGATAACTGCAGATCAGCCCACCAGAGTGAAATACAAGCCTTTACAAAGAAAGTAACCGGTGTGAAATATTCGGTTGGAATCTGCTGAACTAAATGCTATTTTAACCGGGTGATTAGCCGGAAAAATCTTTTCCGGCAGCATCATTTGAGAACAGGTACTTTAACAGACAATTCCGGGAGGAGAGTTACTGTATGCATCAGGTTGATTATATGGCAGTTGCCGATAAGGTAATGGAACAGATCCGTAAAGGTGCATTTTTAACGGTCCAGGCTGGTGATGCTCTCAATGTAATGACTATCGGTTGGGCATCGGTTGGATTTTTATGGGGTAGACCCATGTTTACTGTTATGGTGCGAAACTCCCGCTATACTTATAAAATAATCGAAAAATCAACTGAATTTACCGTCAGTATCCCCCTGACAGATATGTCAAGGCAACTGGAATTCTGTGGTACAAAATCCGGTAAGTCGCACGATAAATTTAAAGAATGTGAACTGGAAATTTATCCTGGTAAGAAAGTTCGTACCCCGGTACTGGATATTGCAGGAATCCATTATGAATGCAAAATAGTATACAAATCTGCAATCAATCCTGCTGCTTTGGCTGAGTCCTACAAAAGTCTTTATCCCAACAAGGATTATCATACCATCTATTATGGTGAAATTGCAGACTGCTATTCGACAGTTGATGAAAAATGAGTAATAAGGTACGTTATTAACGGTGCCTGCCTGATACGAATAGGGCAAGGCATCGGCTTGATTCATCCTGGTCAGTAAATCTCTAACGATCTTTTCAGACCAGCCCTACTGGCAATCTTTTAATGCTTTTTTCAATGATAAAAAACTTGCTGACCACTATAGTCCTCTGAGCCATTCGGGTGTCAATTTTATCTTTCCACTCAGGGCTTTATCGATCAGGGTAAGTGCGCTTTCTTTGTCACGTGGAAGACGTGCCCGAAGCGGCAGATAGTTTGATGCATGATTAGCGTAAAAATAACCGGGGCGAAGATCGGTGAATTGCAGCATGATTCTGAGCTCTTTAAGTATTTCGAGTGGACTCATGAGATTAAATTCTCCCCGTTGCATCTGCTTGTAAAGAGGGGTGTTTTCAACAGGGATAAGACTTAAGGCTCCCACATAGTTTGGATTTATGCTGGTAAGTGCGATACCGGTTTTTTCTGCATGAATTGAAGAGCGTTGAGGACCGGCCAGTCCTAAAAGCACGGTGATAAAGAGATTGATACCGGCTTCTCGGACTTTCTGCCCTTGCTCGATTATCATTGACGCATCACCCCATTTACCGCATCTTCTAAGCGTCTCATCATCACCGGATTCCAGGCCCATGTGAATGATGCGTAAGCCCATTTCCTTTAACTGTACCAGTTCATCCAAGGATTTGCGTGCTATTGCTTTAGCGTTGGCATAGGTTCCCACTCTGCTTATCCAGGGAAGAGTCTTGCGGATATTGAGCAGAAGTTTCTGCAACCTGGCAAAGGGGATTATCAGGGCATCACCATCACAGAGAAATATTTTGTCTTTATTGCGAAAATGGAGGGAAGCGTATTTAAGATCTTCTTCTATCTGATAATCATCCCTTATACGGAAAGTCTTGTCTTTGTAAATACCGCAAAAACTGCATTTGTTATGGGAGCAGCCGATAGTTACCTGAAGAAGAATACTGTCAGCCTCACTGGGAGGGCGAATTATTGCGCCTTCGTAATGCATGGAATTAAAATAGTATCAGGATTGCGGGAGAGAAAAGCTGTATAAACGCTGTACGATTGCAGTTTTACGGCAAAATTGTCTTATTTGGAGTCACTGTAGCTAAGAAACTTCCAGACATGTATTATTGAGTGGTGATTGATTGGGAATAGCAGGATGAGGTCAAGGCTTATTTGTTGTTAGGGTAGAAAGGTGTGCCCGCTTATTGTTTTGATTTCAGATTATGTTTTTTTATTTTGTTGTAAGAATTTCTCGGGGTGGGGAGGTAATTTTCAGACCTCTTCACCCCGGAGGTAACTCTTTAAATTGTAAACAATTTAACTCTGGGGCAGTAACTCCTGGAATAATAATTGCGGGTTTATTTCCGCGTATTCTTTCACCAAAGGAGAATAAAGTGCACTGAGAACAGAATCACCTCGATGGCCTTTTCCACTGGGTATTTAAGATCCGCAGACGTTTAATAATGGTGAAATCAACACCTTTTCTCTAAAGATTTGCTTTCCTCATCTTCACCGATCATTACCAATTGGTAAAAAATTATAAAAATCATCCTGTTTCTGGTATTGATTGCTGTTCTGTTTTATATATCTGAAACTCGAATTCTGTTATTATCTCAAATCAATAGTTTGTGATTTTTTCCGGTCTTCTTCACCCCAGAGATGAATTTGAGATCTGTAAACTTTTCACCTCTGGGGCACTGTTTCCCTGGAACAAAAATTGCAGCTTTATTTTCCCCGAACCCCTTAAACAAAGGAGAACCTTATGGCCACGAAACCAAGAATCATTGTTCCTGGCGTTATTTATCAGGTCTGCTCCATTGGTGTTCATGAACTGCAAATGTTTAAAAAAGATGAAATCAAGTCTTTCTTCCTTAAGTTGTTAGAAAAAACCTTGAAAAAATACGATTTCACCTGTCTGGCTTTCTCCATCTCCTTAAATCAGTATAACATGGTTATCCAGTCGGGCCAGAAGTCTATCTCCCTGGCTATGCAGACATTTAACTCTATCCTTGCCAAAAAAGTTAATAAAGTGCTTAATCGTGAAGGAACCGCCTTCTCTTCCCGTTTCAAATCAGGAATAGTAGAAAACGAACGTCTAAAAGAGCTTGTTCGTGCTGTTCATCTGGAACCCGTACAACTGGGAGAAATGAGTCTGGACGAACTAATTCATTATAAATACTGCAGTCATTCGATTATTATGGGAAATAACACTTCCGATTTGATAGATAAAGATGCAGTACTAAAACAGATGGGGATAGATTCTGTTGAGAAATATTCTCAGTTTATTAAAAATATCGATAGTGATGATGAGATTACATCAAAATTGAAAATGATCAATAGTGCAAAGCAGGGATTCCAAAAACCGCAGCTATGGGTAATTGGTAAGCCGGAGTTTGTCGAGCAGGTAATAAAGATGGATCGATGCAGGCGCTTACTTATTGCTCGTCATATTAGCGAAAATGTAAGAATGGAGAAGATTCATGAAAAGGTTGCCAATATACTGATTATGGAAAAAGAGGATCTTTATAGAGCCGGTCAGTCTAATGTCAGATCTACCGGCAGGGAACTTTTTGTTACTATCTGCAAAAGCCTGTATGAATTCAGTGGAGCAGATGCAGCCAGGTATCTGAGGGTAACGGAAGCGGCGGTTTCCAGGATGCTTACTAGGTTTCAAAGAGTGGAGAATAGGGAGTATCTTATGGAAAAAGTATTGGAAGAGATTACCTGAAAAGAATCATCGAAAATAAACAATAGCCGATTCATGATTATTAATTCGCTTAATAGCTGGATATTTAGCTATTTTTGAATATAGTGATGTCTGTAGTGTAAAATGTCAAATTTTCTTATTTCATTGGAATTCGTGGATGAAAATCAAAAGTCTGGAGAGAAAGACGTTAGGAAAATATTGACATAGGATATGAAGAATTGCCTAGCTCCCCAGAGATGACTCTTTTTCGAGTTGAGTTTTTAACTCCGGGGCATTTCGCCTGGGAAATTAAGACATTACTGAATCCGAAATCTGGAAATCATAATTTCCTATTAATATTTTCGAAAAAATTTTTAAATCTCAATCTATTTACCCCAGAGGTAGTTTTATGATACATGAAAGATTCATCTCTGGGGCAAAAAACATCGCCCCAATCAAGATCACCACCTTTTCCCCTTTAAAACATTTATGCAAAAAAGTATATCTTCTATATTAAAAATTCTTCAGCTCTTTTATAAAACACTATTTACACTGGAGGGATTCTATGCATTTCGAAATTAAAGATTCTGTGTTCTGGGTTGGCAAAATTGATTGGGAGCTAAGAAAATTCCATGGTGAAGAATACTCTGCGCAGCGGGGCAGTTCTTATAACTCATATTTGATAAAAGATGAAAAAACGGTTCTGATCGATACGGTTTGGGCTCCATTTGCCGATGAATTCATTGAACAGCTCTCAGAAACCGTTGACCTGAACAGTATCGATTATATAGTTGCCAATCACGGAGAAATCGATCATAGCGGCGCTTTAGCCAAATTATTGGAACGCATTCCAGGCAAACCGGTGTACTGCACCGCAAATGCAGTAAAATCACTCAAAGGTCATTATCATCAGGACTGGAATTTCCAGGTGGTAAAAACCGGACATCGTTTACCATTGGGTCAAAGGGAGCTGATATTCGTTGAAGCACCAATGCTTCATTGGCCAGACAGCATGTTCTGTTATCTGACAAAAAGTGAAATTCTCTTCAGCAATGATGCCTTTGGGCAGCACTATGCAACTGAGTCAATCTATAACGATCTTGCAGATCCCTCTGAGCTATGGGAAGAATGCATAAAGTACTATGCCAATATTTTGACTCCTTTTAACAGTTTTGTTAAAAAGAAAATCGAAGAGGTTGTTTCTCTGAATCTTCCGGTTTCCATGATCTGTCCCAGCCATGGAGTAATATGGAGAGATGATCCCATGCAGATTGTCAGAAAATACCAGCAATGGGCATCGGATTATGCAGATAATCAGTTCACTTTGATCTACGATACCATGTGGAACTCCACCCGAAGAATTGCCGAAGCAATTGCTGACGGAATAAATGCAGCAGATCCCTCAATTAAATTGAAAATACACAATGCAGCCAGATCCGATAAGACTGCTATAATCACCGATATATTCCGTTCCAAAGGGGTTATGGTTGGCTCTCCCACCATTAACAGGGGTATTTTAAGCGCGGTGGGGGGAATTCTGGAGCAGATTCGCGGATTATCATTTAAGAAGAAAAAAGCTGCTTCGTTCAGCAGTTATGGGTGGAGTGGTGAGGCCAGTGCCATTATTAATGATCTTCTGGCTAAAAGCGGTTTTGAACCTTTAGCGCAGGGGCCCAGGATTTTGTGGTATCCCGATGACAACGCTTTGAAACAATGTTTTGATTATGGCAAAGCATTGGTAAAGGCTATAAACTGATAATCACCTGCTGTGCAAAAATTAACTGTAAAGTTGTAAGCAGCAAAGGAATCCCCCTTTAATAAGGGGGAGTTTCCAGCAGGGGGCTTTGCCAATAAAACCTGTGGAATCTCCTATTGGGATGGAAGTAAAACAAATCAGAAACAGTGACCGGTAGTGACTCTGGTGCATTTACCCTCAGAGCATCTGTAGCAGATCTCATTTGGTAATTGATTCTGCTCGAAATAAAGGCGTATGTTTTCCAGAGTCGTTTCAGTAATTTTTTCTATAGCTTCACGGGTAAAAAATGCCTGATGCGAGGTAACCAGCACATTTGGAAAGGATAGTAACCTGGCCAGAATATCATCACTGATCGGTTCTGCAGAAAAGTCCTCAAAGAAATAATCTCCTTCCTCCTCGTATACATCAAGTCCCGCAGACCCGATTTTTCTCTCTTTGAGCGCTGCTATCAAATCGCGTGTGTTAATGAGTTTGCCTCTGCCGGTATTGATTATCATTACACCTTTTTTCATTCTGGAGATAGTATCGGCATTGATCATGTGCACATTTTCAGGAGTTAGCGGGCAGTGAAGTGTAATAATATCTGATTCCTGATAGATGGTATCCAGGCTTGCGTATTCAATACCGGTCTGTTCGGCGAATTTGAAGTCAGGATAAACATCAAAAGCTAGAATTTTCATACCGAAACCTTTTAAAATCTGGATAACCATTTTTCCGATCTTTCCAGTACCTATCACTCCTGCAGTTTTGCCATGCATGTCAAATCCAAGAAGACCATTGATTGTGAAATTGTTTTCACGTGTGCGTATGTATGCCTTGTGAATCTTGCGATTTAAGGAAAGCATCAGTGCCACAGTATGTTCGGCTATAGCATAGGGAGAATAAGCCGGAACTCTTACCACATGAATCTTTCTGTAAGCGGCATCCAGATCGACATTGTTATATCCGGCAGAGCGAAGTGCCAGAATTCTTATCCCGTTTTCGTACAATTTGTTAATTATGGAGGCATTTATGTCATCATTTACAAAAACACAAACGCAATCGAATCCCGCTGTCAGGGCAACCGTATCTTCGGTCAACCGACCGGTGATATAGCGAATCTCGTAGCCGTATCTGGGATCCTGGTTGATTCTGTTGAAAAACTCCTGGTCGTAAGGCTTGGCATCGAACAGTATGATTCTCAGTTTCCCGTGCTGCATAGCTGTTTCCTCCTCTGGTGTGCAGAATAAATCAAGATGATTTCAAAAAACATACCCGATTAAAAGGATCTCAGATTTGAGATTTTAATGATATTAGATATCGGACTTCAGATATCAGATATCGTCTTCTTCACAATCAAAATAGTAAAAAAAACCGGTAGATTATTGATTTATATCAAAAATCAGAGAGATTCTGATTTATCGGCATTTAGAGGGAGGGTAGGGGCTTAAATTAATAGCGGATACTTCAGAAGTGGCAGTCATGAAACTTGCTGCTCTATATTTCTATCTGGTGATCTCAGATGACTCTTTCTGCAGGTCTTCCAGCCAGTAATCGTAAAGATCATCCAGTGTTTTCTCGAATGGAATAAGAGCCTGCCAGCCGGTCTCATTTCTTAACAAGGAATTATCACCCAGCATTATTGTGTTGGTTTTGTGAGAGCGTAACTTTTTTTCATCATATTTTATGGCTATCTCTTTTGTGGATTTTGAAATCAGAGAATTCAGAATCCATTGCAAAGAAATGCCTTTCCCGCTACAGACATTGTATACTCTGCCACCAACTCCATTCTCCAGAATTGAATAGTATGCCGCGACCACATCCCTTACATCGGTAAAATCGATAACTGAATCCAGATTTCCAACTGATATTGTGGCATTCGTTAAACCAAGCTCTATAGAAGCGACTTGTTTTGCCCAATCAGAGCAGACAAAACGTGGTGATTGTGCCGGACCGGTATGATTAAAAGAGCGGGTACATCTTACGTCCAGACCATATTGGCGATGGTACTGTTGGCCGATCAGTTCTGCTGCATATTTGGAGATCCCGTAAAAGTTCGTAGGTGATGGATGAACTGTTTCTGAAACCTGCTCTGAATTGATATCGTCACTGTACTCTTTTGAAGAACCAACAAGAAGAATCTTTGCAGAGGGACTGTGCTGCTTAAGGGCATCGAGAATAGAAACCGTGCCCATAATATTAATTTGCAGAGCATGACCCGGTGAGAGATCGGCTTCGGGCAGAAAACTGATTGCTGCCAGATGGTAAACTGTGTCAGGTTGAACACTATGAAGATATTTGCCTAGCAAACTGGTGTTTAAGATGTCGATTTGCTCATAATTTACCCCTTCATAGGGACATTGGGCCCAGCGATCAACTCCGTATACTTCAAGATTCTTGCTGATCAGGTATTCGGAAAGCCATTTGCCTACAAATCCGGTTATTCCGGTTATCAGTGTTTTTCGTGTTGCAGTCATATTTACGTTTTTTTCGCAACTACTCAGGTATTGAAATAAATAACTGGTAAAAAATCAGGAATAATTCCTAATCAGATTAGCCTTAAAGAATAAGGGGTATTAACATTTCCAATTCTTCGTTTAAATGTTTTTCCAGATTATTTCTGATTAGATATTGTTTTAATATTAGATCCTTTTTTTTCCGATTTGATAATATTTGCGTCTTTTTTTCTATCAGATACCTGAGTAGTTACTTTTTTCATTAATTTGTAAAAAATATATACTTTTAGCCGAAGCTCCAAAACAGAATTACGTTACCCAAAGATGGCTTCTTCATATTTATAGCCCCTCAGAAAAAAAGATGAGCGGATTTTCTCCTCTGAAACATCTATAAGGCAGAAGCGCAAAAGGCGGTTCGCAGTAAAATTCCAAAAAAGGAGGAAGAAATGAGGAAACTTCATCTGGTCTCTACCGCAATGCTAATTCCGGCAATAATTTTTGCAGAGATTAACTTTCACCTTAGCATCGGTAACACTCATTCTGCTTGCGAATATGAGGTAGAAGCAGAGTACGTGGACGATGGAGATCCATGGTTTGAAGAGTATGAGAGCAGTGGACCGGCAAGGGTGAGTTTTGAATATCAGTGGTCGATTCGGGGAGGTGCTCATGTACTGAGATATCGCAGAGTGACTTTTCACACAATAGACAACTCCTGGGTATTTGGGCCATGGATGATAAAAGTAAATTACTGTCATCACTCCTGCAATTTGCATCATAAACATGTATTCTATCGTCCTGTAGTCCATGCAAACTGGCATAGAGTCTATGACAGAAGTAAGAAGATTTACATCTATGAGTATAGAAATCCAGCACACGATCATCGCAAACAAATAGTTTACCGGCATGAATATAAACCTGTTTACAAAAAACAAGCTGGTCATGACAGGAATCATCCGGCTGTCAAACATAAGGAAAAACAATACCATCACAAACAGCAAAGTCATGATAAAAAATATGAGAAGCCTAATAACCACCGTAAGCATGACCAAAGAAGTGATAATCAGTCCGGCAAACTCAATAAAAGCAGCAGCCAGGTAAAGAAGGAACAGGGTAAAAATCAACAAGGCAAGATAGTACTTGTTTCCGGAAGAAATAAATAGTTCCAGAAAACTTAAGAAAAACAGGTAAAGAAGGTGAGGTGAACATGGGTATGTGGAAAAGTATAATTACTGCTTCGGCTCTGCTGATTGCTCTTAATGGATGTGAAATCATTTTCGACCCTTGCCCGTATGTGGATGTGGAATATGAAGTAGTAAATGCTTATCAGATAGATTCTTATGTATATATACCTGCAGAGGTTCAGGAGATTATTGCCGGATATGTTGTTGGATTCAGTATGCCCGAAGTAGACATGTACGGACCTGAAATTTACCCCGATGTAGGATCCAGAGATTATAGAAATCTACCCTCCTATATCGAAGCCGATTATAATGGCGATGGTTATACTGATTACGCATACATGTTTTCCAGAGTAAGCTGGTCAGGTAATACCTGGTATCTTAAAACGAAACTTCTGGTTGTTACCAGTGGCTGGGAAGGATATTCACTTTGCGCAGAGTATGATCTGGGGACTGTTTCTGGTGGAGCAAATGTACCCATAGAGGAATACTGGGGAATTCGCCTGTTAAGAAGGGGCACTCATAGTATAACGATCTATACCTCACATAGCAGTTATGAAAAGGTAACCTTTACACTGGAAAATGATGGAATATACCTTGGGAGTATAGATCCTGAAGAGAGAACGGTTTTTTATGTTGACCGAAAAACTCTGCGTGAATTTCCTCTCGATATGGGAGCAATTGCCAAAAAGAAGGTACTCTCTGCAGAAGAACGTGCAAACCGCATCTTAGAGCTGTAGAAAGAAATGAAGGGCACCTGAAAAGTGCCCTCAAATTCAGATTATATTCGTTTTTGAATTCTTCTCTCTTGATGCATACCAGTTTTCATAATTCATCCCGGAAATTCTGAATCTCCCCTTTATCTTATCGCCTGTAATGTTACCACTCAGATGAACTGGTACCCGATGTCTGTTACTGATGATCTGAAGTTTCAAACGGATTAAGTCACCACAGATGGATAATGCTTTCACCAGTGCATTCTCAGGAGTAATGATACTGGCATGAGCTTTCTGGAAATGTTGCTTTATTTCTATATTAAATTTGAGATTCTCCGAAAAAAAAGGAAGAGTCCATCGCCAGTTGCCTGACATGTTTGCCGGAATGGTCCAAAGAAACAGTGAATGATTGCCTCTGGATACACTTTTATCAGCCAGCCATCTATCCATATTGAAATCATGAGAGATTACACGACTTCCAGGTCTCAACTCATTAAACAGCTTTGACCGGAGTTTAAGGTTAATATTGGACAGGAGGTAAATCGAAACTATTGAAGCTTCGCGAAGATCGACATCAAAGAGGTCGCTTTGCAAAAATGTTACTTTGTCAGATACAGAAGCTTTCAGGGTATTAATACGGCATTCCTGAATTCTTCGGGGATCAAGATCTACTCCTATGCAATCGATATTATACTTTTTTGCGGCTGTAATCACTATCCTTCCATCACCACAACCCAGATCATATAATCTGTCGCCAGGGCGAATATGTGTCATTTCAAGCATTTCGTTGACTATTTCAAGCGGTGTAGGGACGAATGGTACGTCCAGATTCAAAATCTTGTTCCCCCTGACTGTTTCTATTATTGCAGTCGACTTACAGGGTAATTTCTCCATAATTTTAACGGCCTCCAAAAAGGGTGGTTGGAATTTAACCGCTATTTCACTTATATTGATGTGGGGCAACTGATATACCAACTTTTTACCGGGAGGTTTTTTAAGGATGTTTAGTAAAAAGAAAAGGTGGGGTTGGGCTACCTTAAAAGCCCTCATTTTGGCACAGATTCTTTACCGGTGTGCAAGATTTTTTATGAATGCTGCTATAAAACAGTCCCGCGATGCTAATTTAAAATCCCCAAAAATGACAAAAGCGAGTTTAAAGAAGGCCAAATGTAAGTCCAAAATATTCTGATGGAGCAGAGTCTGATCCATTCAGAGTTTAAATATAATTGTCAATGCAGATCTGTCTACTTCTGGTTATTCCAGCATTCATGCATAATCGTGACATTGCTAGGTTGCCTGATTATTAAATATCATTTCCCGAACGGAAACCGGTTTGTTTTTTTTTGTTTCAGATAAAGTTATAGCCTGGTTTGATTATATGAGATTAGACGTTAAACCCAACTCGGACGATTGCTTGTCACGAATCGCATAGATTCCTTAAGATAATGGAATGGAGTAACTTTAGGTTTTCCGTTCAATAAAATTCATCTTTTAGCAATGCTTCTGTTTATTGAAGGCTGTCAAAGTAATGCAGATACTATAAGCGGTGTTGATGCTTCATGGGTTTAAAACCTTCAAAAACGCCAAAAAAAAAGAGAATAGTGATTCTGAATACTCAAAATTGGCCAACTCCGATAGGGATGGGGAATCCTCAGTAATGTTACAGAGTGTTCCAGTCCCTGGAACACCTTTTTCCTTGTTTTTCGCCAGATTTGCACAATTGAATTGAAGTGGCACTATATTATAGAATTTAGCAGAACCTGCTGATTCACTCCATGACTACCTTTTGGTTCAGGTATCAGGGGCGTGTTTAAAAGATCTATTTTAATTATATTCTGAATGGATGGAAAAAAAAGTGGCTCGTTCAAAAACTTCAATAAGGATTTTCGATTATACTGATTATCGAATTTATCTTGGTGATTATTACAGAGAACAGAAAGAACTTAATTCCTTTTTTTCATTCAGATATTTTGCGAATAAGGCCAAGATAAAATCCATAGGTCTTTATAAAGATGTTATTGATGGAAAACAATCGCTTTCACGGCGTGCGATCTCTAAATTTTCCGAAGCAATCGGACACAATAAACGGGAAGCTGAATATTTTGAAGCGATGGTTTTTTATACAGATGCAGATACGGTTAAAGAGCGTAAGTTTTATCTGGAACGGATGATGGCGTGTCATGAGTCGAAAGCACACGTCATGGAAGTGTCACGTTATGAATATTATTCCAAATGGTATTTTAGTGCTATACGGGCACTATTGTCGTTTTATTCTTTTGATGGTACCGATTACCACTCACTTGCGAATTTGCTTACCCCTGCTATAACAAGTGAGCAGGCACAAAAGGCTGTTGAAGTTCTGGAGCGGCTTGGAATGATTAGAAAAAAGGAGAATGGGTTCTTTGAACCATGCGAACAAATCATAACAACTGGTACTTTGAATAACAATCGACAGGTTCAGAAATCCAACATAGTTAATTTGCAAAAAGAATTTTTAACACTTGCTGCCGAAGCTTATGAAAGCTTTGCAGACAATCAAATTGACATGTCTACGATTACACTCAGTATTTCCAGAAAAACTAAAGACTTGATCAAAGAAGAGGCGGCAGTATTTCGGAAAAAAGTACTCAGTCTGGCAGAAAAAGATGCCAATCCGGAATGCCTCTATCAGCTTAACTGTCAATTATTTCCTCTGACTGACCCCGGGAAGAACAGGTAACGCAAAATGAAGATATCATTCAGAGAAACCTTAGCGATTACGCTTTTATGCTTTTTGGGGGCTTTATTACGGTGCTCATCCCAGCAGGTTACCGGAGTTGGAACAGGTTCAGAAACAGTCATTGGTCAGGTAATACACCCGGATGGTAAACCTGCCGGAGAAACAGTGGTTATACTGTACCCTTCCGATTATGATCCGGTTAATGATTCCGGATTCTCACCTGGAATCGATACAACCGACAACAATGGAAATTACTCAATATTACTGCGCTCGCCAAAAATTACCACATACACTTTACATGCGGTTAATCTGTCCTCTCAAACCAGAACGATTGTTGCGGATATAAAGATATCGGATGGTGAGTCGACATTTGTGGATATGGCTGAGCTTCGCAATACCGGCAGCATTAAAGTCTTATTCACCGATAGTTCGGTTGATCAAAACGGATATGTTTATATACCGGGTACCTCTTACCATTCTTATATAGAAAATGGATGTGCAATTATCGATTCGGTACCAGCTCAAATTATCCAGAATGTTTCTTATAAAAAGAATGAGTCTGGTGGTTCGCAGAGTCTTTCAGAAAACGTAAAGGTTGAATCGCAAATTACAACTATCATTGAAGACTCCAGGCAGATGTACTCCAGAAACATTATCCTCAATACTTCTGCTACAGGAGCTGACATATCCGGGATGGTTACAGATTTTCCCGTCCTCCTTCGTTTACGGGCAAGTAATTTTGATTTCAGCAAAACGAAAGAGGATGGCAGTGATCTGAGATTTAGAAAAGCGGATGGAACAATATTGCCTTTCAAAATAGAAATATGGGATCTTGTCAACAGCGTAGCAGATATATGGATAAAAGTGGATACTGTGTATGGAAATAACAGTACACAATTTATAGCAATGTACTGGGGAAATACTGATGCAGATGGTGGCTCAAATGGAGCTGCTGTATTTGATACTGCTTCAGGATATCAAGGCGTATGGCATCTGGATGACAATGATGAGCAGGTTATGGATGCTACCGCTAACAAAAATCATGGGTTAAAACGGGGAAACCAGGTGCGTACCGAAGGAAATGTCGGTTTTGGCCAGTTTTTCAATGGGGCCGGAGATTACAGCGACATGGGGAATGTATGCAATACGGATACATTCAGTTTTACAGTTTCTGCATGGATAAAAAAGCATGGTGAAAACAAGATACAAACGATCATGTCGAAAAGTAAAGGTGGCCTTCCAAATTCTGAGTATGGATGGCTTTTACAATTGGACCCGGATGGAGCGTTGCAGATATATCTGGCGTCAGATACTGGTTTGTGGGGGGATGTCGGGTCTTTTGTCTTGTCATCAAATATACATATCATAGACTCTTCATGGCACCATGTGGCTGCAGTTATTGATAGAACCAATAATGACAATTGCAGGGTTTATATAGATGGTGCAGATGTAAGTACGCTTCCTTCGGGTGGTAATATTGTCAATATCGCTAGGATAATGAATCCGTTTTCTTTGAGAATCGGATCGGAGGCAGATGGTGAATACCAATGGGAGGGAGGACTGGATGAATGTTGGATCTCATACAAGGCGCATTCTCCGGAGTACATCAAATTGTGTTTTATGAACCAAAAGAGTAATGATAAACTTGTAATTGTCGAATGATACCAAAAGTTATCGAAGTTAAATAAATTATAACCTTTATTCATTTTAAAAAATACCTGTTAATTAGTGTCTGTCAAAATGATTTTCTGAAAAATTGTTGCAGAGTATCTTATTCGTAACCCACCTCAATAATATGGTTTTCTTCAGCCTTTCATCAAGTTCGGACTAGTCGGGAAGAGAAGAAGTCCTTTAGGGCAGACAATCATTAATTGCTGTTATCTAACCTTCTTTTAAACTTCAAATGTTCCGTATTCTGGAACACTATTTTAGCTGCTTTACCTTAAATTCATGACAATTCAGCTTATACACCTTAAATTAAGAGAATGGGTTTTGTTTAACAGGTAACATCGAACGGTTAATGGCTGTTAGTAAAATTCTGGACAGACAGAAATCAGGAGAGGGTTGCATTATGGGCAAAAAGCTGAAAAGAAATTTCATCCCTTTTATTGTTTTGAATGGTATGCTTTTGCTCAATACATATTCTCATGCCCAAATTGCAAATGGGGCTGGTAAATTTCTTGGTAATATTACTACTGGCTTTCAGGTTAGATCCGATTTTATTACATACTGGAATCAGATAACTGGTGAGAATGAGCATAAATGGGCATCCATAGAGGGAACCCGTGACAGGATGAATTGGAGTAGTGCAGATGCAATTGCCAATTATGCAAAAGAGAAAAATATTCCCTGGAAGTTTCATACTCTTATTTGGGGATCCCAGTATCCTTCATGGATGAATGGACTTTCTGCCAGCGAGCAGAGGGAAGAGATTATTGAATGGTTTGATGCAGCAGCTAAGAGATATCCTGATGTACAAATGATAGATGTGGTGAATGAGGCATACATGTCAGACCCCAATAACTGGAATGCCGGCAAACATGCCCCGATACCATTCCGGGAAGCTCTAGGAGGGACTGGTCCCACAGGATTCGAATGGATAGTGACCTCATTTAAGATGGCACGGGAACGCTGGCCCAATGCGATTCTGATCTATAATGATTACAACACTCTCGAATGGCCTAACGAGATAAATTGGATAAAGCAGATAATTCAAAAGCTTGCTGCCGCAGGTGCTCCCATTGATGCAGTGGGATTTCAGGCACATGGCTTGAAGGGAACATCGGCAGCTACTCTCAAATCACGTCTTGATGATATCTACAATGCAATCAAATTGCCGATGCTTATCAGTGAATATGATATCGGTGAAACAAACGATCAGGCTCAGTTGGATAATTACAAGGCTCACATTCCGGTTATGTGGAATCATCCCGGTGTTGCAGGTATTACTATTTGGGGTTACATCTACGGATCAACCTGGGTTGAGGGTACAGGACTTATCAGAAATGGCCAGGAACGTCCGGCTTTGGTCTGGCTTAAAGAATTCATTAAAGATAACCCTGATCCTCCTAATGATTATCCCAACCTGCTTAACGGAGGAGGAAGAAATTACAGGCTGAATGTAATTACCAGAGGGCGTGGGACGGTTAATATCAGTCCAGAGGAAAGTTCCTATGAAAAAGATACAGAGGTGACATTAACTGCATCTGCTGCTGAAGGATGGATCTTTGACGGTTGGAGTGGTGATGCAAGTGGAAAGCAGAACCCTTTAACTGTTTCAATGAATTCGATGAAAACGGTTACTGCCAGTTTTTTGACAGAAGATGGTAAACAGGATCTGGTGCTTAATGGCACATTTTCATCAGGATCAGACAGTTGGACATTTAACAACTGGAGTGGAAGCGGTTCAGGTGCGGTTGTGAATGGAGAATATTCCATTACAGTTTCTAAGACAGGCGATAATTATTATGATATTCAGGTGGTTCAACCTGGTATATTGCTGGAAAAGGATAAGGCTTATCGAGTATTATTTGATGCTTATGCATCAGATCCACGTACCCTCAAAGTGAATGTGGGAATGCCTGAAGAACCCTGGACTGGTTTTTTAACCAATGTTTTTAGAGGAGAATCTGAAGTTAACCTGACAACGACAAAACATACTTTCAGCTTTGATTTTGTTATGGAAAAAACAACTTATGATGATTCAAGAATAGAATTCAGTGTTGGATTGAATACTCCCACTGTATATATCGACAATGTGTCACTTTATGAAATAGAACCATCTGCGGTTCTTGAACCAGTTCATAAAAAGAAGAGAGAAAAAATTAAAATTCAACAAAAGGGTACTCTGTTGACAATTGCCTTTGATTCTGCGAATAAAAGTAGTGCAAGTATCAATATTTTTGATCTCAGGGGTAACCTGATTCGCTTTGCTGAAATAAAATCCCATTCTGTCCGAAACTATTCTATCAATACTGCTGGTATTTCAAAAGGATTTTACATTATTAAAATAGATAACGGAATTAATGTGATAAAATCCAGTATAGTGCTGACTGGAAATTAAGCAGGAATCGGTTTAATTTCCAGAAGTCAGAAGCGTATGGTCAATTTTACAAAGATCACTGCCTTTCAAATAAATCACAAATCATAAAATCAAAAATTCCAAACAAATTCCAAATTACAATTATTCAATTCTAATCCGGAGCAGCAGTAATATTAAAGGATCCTAAAATCGAGATCCAAATTTCGAAGTCTGAAACAGAACAGAGGCCTCCGTTCCTGTTCTTTTCTTGTTTGGAATTCGAATAATTGGTTATTGGGATTTGTTTAGGATCTGCTGCTTGAGATTTGGAATTTATTTGCGTGTTTTACTTGTTTCACACTTGAAGGACTCATAGTCAAATTGCCAATTCTTAAAAACATTTCTTATTTAATGGAATTAAATCACTCTGTTGACAAACAGCTTATTTAAAAGTGATGTATTGTAAGGGGGAAAATAGAGTTAAGAGATTATTGAGCTGAATTGAATAAAAAAATGCGTAAAATAACCCGAATTGTTTCTTTTAACCTCCTGACTATCTTCTTCTGATAAAAATGCAGAATTATATTATAGGCACCGTTTTTTCCAACAAGAAAAACCGATTTAATCAGATGTACTTTCTGTGATGAGTCGCACAGCGCCTTTTGGATTATCGGGTCTGCAGCTTTGTACTACTGGATATAAGAGTCTACATCTTAGAATAAATACTGACTTCAGAGGAAAGCTGTTGACCTGGTAAGCAGTAGGGAGCGAAGCGAGTCGCCATATTAAGAATCATCTGAAATTGATAAATAATATAGTGTACTCCTTTTTCCTCACTACAGGGGGTTTTATGAAACGATTTTTTTACTCCGCAGCAGTAACATCTTTACTGGCATTTAATCTGCCAGCTCAACAGAATCTAATCCAGAACGGATGCTTTCTTGATACCAACTCTAATGTATGGAATTTCAATACTAATGGCGCTACAGCAACCAGAAGCTATCAGACAATGCAAGACAGTAAAGGAAATATTATTTCCCGAAAATGCAAAATAGAGATAAGTCAGACTGGCGGCTCAGTGGAAGCACCACAGTTATCTCAAAGTGGAATTCCCCTTGAAGAAGGAGAAGGTTACACGCTCAGTTTTATAGCCAGCTCTTCTCGCCCTGGATCTATCAAGGCTGTTGTCCGTTCGAATGATCTGATTCTGACCGATAGCACCGCAGTAATAAAAACCAATGCTACTTCCAAAAAACTTTCCGTCGATTTTTTTATAGAAAAACTGCAAGGACCAGGTACCCTCCAGATTAATATGGGCGGATTTGACGGACCTACCAATATCGCACTGGACAGCGTATTTCTGGTAAAGAAAAACGATCCGGTAATCCGTATTGTCAGTCCTGCAGCAAAAGATCGCTGGATCACTGGCAATGAGTATAAAATCACCTGGATAAACAGTGGAACACTGAAAAGTGTGAAGATACAATACTCAACTGACAATGGGAAGACCTGGAAAACGATCACAACTGCAGCGACAAACCAGAAATCTTTCTGGTGGAAAGTTCCTTCTGAAGCTTTTGGTAATTCCTGTAAAATTCTGGTCAGCAGCACAGATGGCAAAATCGCAGATACCAGCGATTCTTTCAAGATTGTTGAAGCCAGTGCTGTTGAACAAGGGGAGATGATAAAGAATGGAGATTTCCTTGATTCAACCGATTGGGTTTTTAGTGCATATTCACCGGCTAAAGCAAAGGGGACTATTCTAAACGAACAGTATGTGATAAACGTAGATACTGCAGGAACCGAACCCTGGCAGGCTCAGCTCGAACAGAGAGATCTCACTATTGCAACCGGTAAAACCTATAAACTTCAGTTCGATGCTTATGCTTCACGTGCAAGAAACATTTTCATCAATCTTGGCGAGCAGGATTCACCCTACAGATCTGCAATCGGAGGGCCTCAGCTTTGTCAGATTGGAACCAAAAAAGAACCCTATGCTATCTACCTGTATGTCGATCCAACCACAATCGAATCAGATTTTAGACTGAGTGAAGTTCGACTGGAGTTTAATTGTGGTAATGAGTCGGGTACAGTTTACCTGGATAATGTCAGCCTGATTGAGGTGGAAAATGGAAAATGCCTGATCACCAGACCCTATATCGGTTCGGTCCTCAAAGCTGGTTCTGAATTTAATATTCAATGGACCAATGAACCGGTAGCTCTGATTGATCTGGAATACTCTCTGGATAGCGGATTGACATGGAATTCAATAGCAGACAGCATTGAAAATCTTCAGGCTTATCTGTGGAATGTTCCTGCCCAGAGTTCAAAAAATTGCAAAATAAGAATCAAAAATGCAGAAAACGATTCTGTAATAGGCACAAGTGCTTTCTTTGAGATCAATAAGTTTGGTGTTCCGGTAAAGATAGGAGAACTGGTTTCTAATGGGAGTTTCTCAAATGGCACCAACGGATGGCATACTGCTTTCAATCAGGCACGCGGTGGTGCCGAGGTAAAGGATGGTATTTACAGCATAGATATTGAAAGCCCGGGAGATTCACTGAACTCCGTAATCTTGAGTCAAGGCGAGATGAATGTGCAGGGTAAGAAAGCCTACATACTCTCTTTCGATGCTTTTGCAAATGGCATCCGGGATATGAGGGTAAAAGTTATCGGTGATGATTCACTGATTTTTCTGGATACTACATTTGTTGTACCTACTCTGATGAATAAAATTAAATTAAACCTGGTTCCGACAGTGGATGCTGTAGCAAAGATCGAATTTCATATCGGAGGTTCACGTGCCAGTGTTTCTATGGACAACATAAGCTTTCACGATGCATCCTGGACCCCGGTTGTTTACAATAATCAGACAGGAAATCTTAAGCAGACTCGTTTTTCCATTATTAATAGCAATGGACGGATAACATTTTTGTCTGGTAAAAACACTCAGGGAAGAATTGCAATTTACAACCTGAATGGAAGTCTGATCCGGGTATTGAATATATCTGAAAAAGTACTCTGGGATAGAAAAGATTCCAGAGGTGCAACTGTGGCCCGTGGGACATACATTGCACGATTGGCAAGCAATACCGGCAATCAGGTCAGTAAATTTATTTTAAGATAATTCAGAATATTCTTTTCCCTCTTTTGGGCCATCTGTCTTTATTTTAAAAGGGCAGATGGCCTTTTTGTTAACAACAGAAAAGACATCCTGATTTTAAATCGATAAAAATTCATCTGCCAGCTTCACCTTCAAATAATCCAGAAGCTTTATTTCGGTTATGAAAACAGTTATTTTTTCCCATATAATAAAAAAGGTTTGATAATTACTCTGGTATTGAAACAAATAACCGGTAGAAATAAAGAAAATTATACCTAATCAGATAAGCCCTGAAGAATAAGATGTTTTTTACATTTCCGATTCTTCTTTTAGGTATTTTTTTCCCGATTACTTCTGATTTGATATTGTTTTAATATTAGTTCCAATTTTTTCCGATTAGATATTGTTATGTTTTTTTCATTATCAGATATCTGAGTCGCTATAAGGTTTGTTTTATGCCTCTGGTTTCAGTCATTATTCCTGTTTTTAATAGAAAAAAACTTCTGGAAAGAGCTATTCAATCGGTTCTGAAGCAGAGCTTTGAAGATTTTGAACTGTTTGTTGTTGATGATGGCTCAGATGATGGAACACAGTATCTTCCTATTTTGAATGAAAACAAGATTACTTTTATCCGATTGGAAGAAAATAGCGGAGTTTCAAAAGCACGAAATATCGGAGTTAAAAAATCTTCAGGAGAATGGATAGCTTTTCTAGATTCAGATGATGAGTGGTTCACTCAGAAACTGGAAAAACAGATACAATGGTGCAGAGAAAATCCTCAATTTGAGATTATGCAGACAAAAGAAATCTGGATCAGAAACGGAAAACAGGTAAATCCACCAATGACTCATCAGAAATTTCAGGGAGATCTGTTTGCTGCAAGTCTCCAGCGCTGCATGATTACTCCTTCATCGGTTCTGTTAAAAAGATCTTTATTTGAGAAATCAGGAGGATTTAATGAGACTTTCCCTGTGTGCGAGGATTATGATCTATGGTTGCGAATTACCTGTCAGAAGCAGATCGGTCTGATTGATCAATATCTTTTAAAACGTTTTGGAGGGCATAGTGACCAGTTGTCCAGCTCTATGATGGGATTGGATAGATTTCGCATCAGAAGCATGCTGGAACTGCTAAAAAGTAATCTCCTGAATGATATCCAGATAAAACTCTTAAGAACTGTACTTTCAAAAAAAGCACTGATTGTAGCAAATGGCTATTTGAAAAGAGGAAACAAATCGTTATATGAGAAATACAGACTTATTGCAGAAACTTACCGCTGAAAACATCGATTGGACCGGAATGGCATTTTGTAGATTATCCGTTGAAAATGTAGACTTTCCAGATTCTCTGTTTGACCCTCATATAGAGGTAAAGGAGCAGTACTGCGGAGTCATTCCACCGATAATAGTATGTCAAAAAGGCCACCGGTATTCGGTGATAGATGGATGCAAACGGCTGATACTGCTGCGCAAAAAAAATATCAGGGAAACCGGTTTCCTTGTAGTTAATGATTGCGATAGCTTAAGCTCCTCTATTCTTCGGATTCTTTTAAATCGGGGACGTATGCTCCTTCTAAGAGAAAAAATCCTGTTCATAAGCTGGCTAAAAGATAATCTGGCTGATGATGAATACAGAAGTATCGTTTCAGAGCTTGGAATCTCCGATCGGGAAAGATTTGAACTGGAACGGTTATCGGAATGTCCGGTTCACCTTTTAGATGCTGTTGACAAGGGGATTGCCGATTCTGCAGTGGTCTCCGATTTGAAATCGATGTGTAAAGAGGACTGTGATGCCTGTCTGGATCTTTTCTCAAGAGTGAACCTTTCTCGTCAGCAACAGAGGGAGCTTGTCGAATGGCTGCCGGAAATCGCATTTGCAGAAGCAAAAACCATCTGCGCACTCCTCAATGAAAGCCAAATCAAAGAAATTCTGGAAAACGAATCGGTTAACCAACCCCAGAAAGCACAGAAAATCAGAGATTTAATCTTTAAGAAGCGCTTCCCGGATCTTGCAGCTTTGAAACAGAAGTGGTCTGTTATGGTTAATAAAGTCAATCCTGATCAGGCAAGAATCCACTTCAATGTACCTGAAGCATTCGAAAAGAACCGGCTGGAGGTAAAAATAATCCTGGATGAGGCACAGAAGGCCGTCGAACTTATTGCCAAACTGGGTTCAATCTGCAAAGAGACATGGGAAAAACTTATTTACCCAGGAAACCAGTAAACGTCAGTAAATAAATCTTTCCCTTGGGGCTTCCTAATTAACTTTATATATTATACATTGCTGATTGATGTTATGCCTGGGGTTAAGAAAATAAAGCAACTGGTCTGCAAAACTTGGATTGATTACAGCAACCTTTTCCCGTTGAGGAAAAAGCTGATCTAAACGTTCAAAACGCTCTTCCATTCTCTTATTGTTCATCATCACCAGATAATTGGGCTTAACTCCTTTTTCAAGCTCAGCTTTTATTGAATCAACTCCTGCATACCTGGTCATCATATACATGGGAACTTCATTGTCCATATAAAAAGTGGGGAGATAAGGTATTCCGGAATCAGATGTTTCCAGTAAAATGGCTGAAACATCGTTTCTTCCATAGAAATATTTCATTACCTCGACTCTGGCCCGCTTTGAGTAAGTAGTCGATGCCACCAGCAATAGTACTGTATTTAAAACCCAGAACCATTTCCATAATCCATCATGAATTTTGTTATGCTTGCTCCAAAATGCTGAATTGGATACAAATTCCCTCCATCCCACTATTCCGACAATGATGAAAACTGGGATAGCCGGGAGAATAAAACGTTCCTGCTTGTTGGGAAAAATGGAATGAAATACCAGAAAAATGAGGGTCGGCCAGAATAGGATAGACCATTTTTTCCATTGTCGCAGAAATCCAAACATGATAAGCAGACTTGTTGGAGGAATCAGAATTCCCATAATAGTAAAAATGTAAACATACCATGGGGCGGTGGTATAATTATAGGCATTTGATGAGTTGTCAAAGAAATAATGGATAAATGATGCATAAGGGTATCCGTAAGCAATCCAGTCGGTTATTCCCTGAATAAGAAAAGATGAAACAAGAAAGCCACACGAGAGAAGAACTGCGGCACGCAAGTCTTTGCGAAAAAGCAGCAAACCGACGAATCCAATTATAAAAAGATTAGTCTGATATCTGAATGTGAAAGCAAGTCCCAAAAACAGCCCTGCATAGAATGTCTGTAACAATTTCTTTTGATCTTCATATTTAACCAGAATATAGGCTGCTAACATGATAAATGGAATGCAAACCATCTCTATAAGATTTCTCACGCTCATAAAAGGGAATATCCAGAAAATGGCCATCAACAAACCAGCCTCAGCAGCCAGTTTTTTGCCATAGCGAAAAAGAACTGTTTTGTATCCATAGTAAACAGTTATCATCGACAGGGCTGCATGTAGAAAGCGAAATACGTACATGAGAAAATCAGGTTTATAGAGATTGAGTTTTTTAAACAATACCATCACCAGATAATGAAGTCCTGGGTAGATCAGACTGTGTCCCGCTGGATTACTCCTGTCTGGCTTAACACCCTCCATCATGTTTTTAGCCCATTCCAGAACCAGGAAATGATCATCATGCATTCCGTAGCCTTTTGCAAATAATACTGCAATCAAGCGGAAAAAAATAGAAGAAGCTAAAATTAAGGCTAATGGGTGCTCTTTCCACATTTCTTTGATTTTTTCCATTGATCAGTTCCTTTAAATCTGTGATTATTAAAAAATTTTCCAGAAGGGTAGTCCCATAAAACAAATGAATAGAATGAAAATAACTTTCGAAATAAGAAATTAAAAGCAATTTGATCAGTGGAAAAGATATTTTACTCTTGTCGGAGCTTTTGGTTTTTATATGCCAGAGCGTTCAAAATCTGAGAAATGTCTTTGGGAATTTCATAGCACCAACATAACACATTGATGCTTTCCACAGGATTACCCGGTTTCTTCCCTGGGCTTTGGCATGATAAAGAGCAGTGTCTGCGCGTTCAATCAAGCGGGGAAGAGATGTGCAATCGTTTCGTAGTGCAGCCAGACCAAGGCTGACTGTTACTGAGAAGTGACGTCGGTGATAAGAAATAACTGTTTTTTCAATAGTATATCGGAAACGTTCTGCTACCTCGGTCGCAATTTCTACCGGTGTCTCAGGAAGCAGAATGGAAAACTCCTCTCCGCCATATCTTCCAACTATATCGATATTTCGGAAAAGTTTACGGCATACATTCGCAATGGCAATTAAGACCTGATCTCCAGCAGGATGGCCGAAAGTGTCGTTTATAAACTTAAAATGATCTATATCTACCATCACTACAGTCAGAGAGTGCTTGTAACGCTGAGCCCTGCTGATTTCCTTTTTTGCAAGCTCAAAGAAATGACGGTGATTGTAAAGCCCGGTAAGCGAGTCGGTTTGGGCCTGGAGAATAGCTTTCTCGTATAATTGGGTGTTATTAATGGCCAAAGCTGCCTGAGAGGCGAAAAGATTGAGATTATTAAGATCCGTTTCGCAAAACTGTGTCGTCTTGTTTACCAGGATAATAACTCCGATGGTAAAGTTATCTCTGATCAGGGGTACAGCTAATATATAGAAACTTTCTCTGCCTTTAATATCAGAAAAACCGGTTTTAACCGCTATTTTACTTATTGCCACAGAATTCATGATCGACTGACAATCCGGGGGGAGATCTAATGGTAAAGGTGAATAAAAATAGGAGTGATCAGGCCCACTGGAATTAAATATGCTCAGTTTTCCTCCATGAGCACCACAAAGAAGTACCGCGTTCTTTATGATTAATGACCGGAGTTTACCGCTATTGTGTTCTGAGTGAATCTCGGTGAGAACCGATTCAATAATCTGATGGTTGTGAATACCAGAAGATGTTAATATTGGTATTTTCTGTTTTTCTGTTGACTCTATTGTCTCTTTTTCTGTGGATTCTCCCAGGGCATCACCTACTGCAGTTTCTTCTATTGTTTCAATTGCTGGTTTTACCCTGTGTCTTACTTTCAGACGATTTCTTTTAGTTATGGTTAAAAATGAGAATAGAACCAGTAAAATTAAACCTATGCTCAAAGGAGAAATAATAGGGCTTAAAGAAAAAGAAAGAAAGCTGAGAGTTGATACTACTCCCAAAGTCAATATGATCAAAAAAAAAAGAACTGCTTTTTTAAGAAAATATTGCATTAACACTCCTCACAAAGGGGGAGATCTATCAAGTAATAGCAGAATGTCCAGGATACATTGGCCATCTCTATCCTCAAAAAACGCAAACCGGATGCCACCACTGGTCATCTCGATTACTATGGACTCTATACCAAAAAAGATCAGAAATAGAAAACCCAGCTAAAATATCTTTCAGTAAATTAGCTTTTCGGGAAATCAGGAAAGAATCTGGAACAGAAAAAAAATCGAAGAAAGCAAGAAAATAATATTTAATTCATTAAACGAAAACTCAAATATTTATCTGAGGCCATCGTTAGGGGAAAATCTGGAAAAACTGTCAAAAAAAATGAGAACCATTCAGTTCTCATTTACCGGTTGGATTTGATCCTGTTCAGTTTTCAGGAAAAGACCCTGAATGCTATTTTTATACAAATGGAGATCGTTTCTTTTCAGCAAATATCTTCTGACAGAGAACAGAGGAATCTCTGTGTTGTCCTGAAGACGTTTGAGGGCATCTGTTTCATCATTAAACCAGATTGAAGCAAGTCTGAGCTGTTCGCTGATATTATGAGTGATATTCTGTGGTACCCATCCCACAGCACAGTCATAGTCTCTGGAGATCAGGCAACGTTGATACTCCAGATCCTCAAGTGCTACCAGATTTATACTTATTTTTGAATGAGAAAGAGTAGCCAAAAGCTTTTCTGCTATGCTTTTGGATATCTGATCATCTTTGCAGTAAATGAGTTTGAAAGTACGGCTTGAGGAAAACTGGCCATTACCGTTATCCTGAGTTTGAACCGATTCCAGGTTGTCCATAACCACAGAATTGATAGTTGCACCTTCTGCTTTTGCAACGTTACGAAGCATGTCTGCTTTATTTATCTGTTTATTTAGAAATGCCCTGAACCCTTCATCTTCCGATGCACAGGCCAGAAAATACCGCTCTCCCGGAATTTCCTGCAGGGATGCATTTTGGGTCAAATTTCTACGCGCATACTCCAGATCATTTATCGAGGTCAGCACTACAGCATCGTACTTATTCAAAGAAAAAGAGAGTATCGGATTAGGATCCCCTCCAGTGCAAAGAACAATCTTTTCCAGAAACGGTTTTGTCGGACCAGAATTGCTATTTGCCAACAGTTCAAGATCATTGTCACTTCTGCGGGAGATGTGATATAAACCCAGCTTCAGATTGCCATCTATCAGTCTTCGATTCTGTAAACGGAATCCTGCCAGAGTATCATTATTTGCCAGTCGTAAGGTGATTGTGTTTTCATCCAGAGCGTTAAAGCCTCTTACTGTAGCTTCATTGCCTGAGATGAATTCTGGTATTCCTGCAACATTTCTAAACAGAAAATAACCTTCTGCAGGATGCTTCCTCAGAATTGAAGTCCAGTTATCTATGAAATCAAGAGCAGAAAGGGTGCGGTTTTCGGCGTTAATGAATTTGCCATTAATCTTTAGGGTGATCCGGTGAGCAGAAGAATCGGAAATCACCAGAGAGGAGTAATCTGTCTGTTCTGCATTGCTGTGATTAAAGGGGAAAGCATTAAATAACCGGGAAAAAAGCGGGTCAACATTTTTACGGGGGAAATAAATTCTGACTACTCCTCCAAATCCAGGTAAAATCGAATCTATGGCCTCTGGAGCAGAATCCGAACTGACTTCCTCAATAATCTCCTCAATTATATCTTCAACGATCTGATTCTGCTCTATTCTGGTGATAGGCTGCTCGAGATGCGGTTGTTCGGTTGGTGGCAGTAGCTCGATGCGCACATAATTACGCACTGTATCTTTCATCATATTAACAAACGGATATTTCTTCAGAAACTGATTGAATGAGGAGACAAAGGCTTCACGCTCGTTTGTGTCGTTGAAAGCAACTACATAGCTTAGTGTATCATTTTCCTGGGATAAGACTCTGGGGCATGGTGCCTGAAGGGATTCGATCCGGGTGACAGTTCGGTGTGTACATCCGACTGCCAGCAAACAGAATATGACTATCAGACCTTTGAATTGAACATATCTCATCAACCTTCTCCCTTTTTTATAAATATAAAACGGACGATTCTAAGTCAGACCGGGTGCGGGCACATCTTAAGCAAAAATGTGCCTATACCTTACCCTGAGAACCGCCCGATTTTGATTACTAAAAATATACTGTACTACCTATAAATGTCCACCTTTTGCATTGGATTTCTTGAATATCCAATATAAAATAGAGTAGATTTATAATTTCAAATCTCTCTTAAGCTGCGAAAAAACTGCTTCTGGAGTCTACCCTTTAGACTTCTTCATTCGGGTTAAAAAATGGCAAAGAATAAAAAAGCATTGAAAATTGTCCTGTGGATTTGTGGTAGTATTATTGCACTGACCTTAATAGGAGCCTATCCGGGGTATCTGCTTGCCAAAGCCACCTTCAATCGCTATTTCCTCAAATGGGGCGAAAAACTGGTTGATTTGGAAAAAAGAGGGCTCTTGTCAAAAGAGTATGGGGCCGGATGGCAGGATGTACTTACAGATGAGGCTATGGATCAGCAAGCCGCCCGCATTGTCGATAAGGATGAAGAGAGAGAAAATTCTGGAGTCAGGGTTGTTGATGGGGTGACTCTTGATGATTACCCCTCTCTTTCGATTATTGATCGATTACGGGAAGTGCGTCAGTACTCCAACACCATCGAAATAGTTGACAGATTTGAGCGGCCGCTGGCCAGAATTAAAACCGATCATCAGAGAGCCAGACTCTCAGAGGTTCCGCCAACTCTTATCACTGCACTTCTTGCCTCAGAAGATAAGAACTTTTTTTCCAATTCCATGGGGATTGAGTTTGAAAGCTTCACGCGTGCTTTTTTAAGGGCTATACAAGAATCGATTTTTAAATTCAGAATCGTAACTCCTCGCGGCACATCAACGATCACTCAGCAGGTAGCAAAACTTTTCATCTCTAAACTTGATGAAAAAGGGATGCGAATGGTTAGTAAGTCGGTTGACCGTAAAAAACGTGAAATGCGTCTGGCTGTTGCCTTAAGAAAAATGTATTCTGCAGAAGATATCCTGGAGGTTTACCTTAACCACTGTATTACGAGCGATTACGGCATGATTGGATGTAAAGATATTGCCAAAGGTCTGTTCGACAAAGAATTAAAAGATTTAACGGATGCAGAATGTGTTTATCTGGCTCGCATGGTAAAATGGGGAAGGAATTTTAAGACAAAAATCACCACTCAATGTAAAATCGATATGCCCCGCATGGCTGAGATGCTGGGGTGGGGGCCGGAAAAAAGAGCACAGGTCCTCTCTGAGATCGAAGCACTGGAATTCAAACAACCTCAAACTTTTCAGGGCGGCTACGGTGCTCTGGTTGATCTGGCAAATGAGTTCTGGCTCATGACTCTCAAAAAAAACGGTTCTGATCCTGAACAGCTCAAACAAATGGATCTTATCGATCCAAATTCTCTGGTCCGTAAAAAAGGCAACCTGCTTATAAAATTAACCATTGATAAAGATCTGCAGGAGACACTGGAAAAACTGGTAGACAACAGAGGATATGGTAAAGACACTACCATAATCGATGAAGTAAGAATAGGAAGCGATTCTGCAACGGTCGAATTAAATAAGACTCCCAAAGATTCTGTTCGATTGATAAGGATATTGAAAGATACTGTGAATTTTCACGAACCAGGTTCCACATTCTACACCCGCTGCAATCCTGGTGATACAATCATTGTGAATATCCGTTACAAGAAGATAAGTGGTAATAAATTCCGCAGAAGTACATTTTTCTATCTGCGCAAACCTGTGGCAGTCAATGGGCAATACTATGCCTACAGTATCATGGATTCACGCTCTGGAAAGCTGCTTGCATATTACTCCAGAGACAGACTGGGTTCAAGACTGGCCTGCCTGCTAAGAAACAGGACTCCTAATGGTTCCTCAACTGCCAAACCAATTCTTAACACTCTCAACTACGATCTGGGTATTTTCAAGCCCTACTCAAAATGGGCTGATACTGTTGAGATTACTGATGATGTACCCTGGAAAAGAAATTTCGAGTTTAAAAGAGGTGCTAGAACCGGAGTGGTTTTTCACAACAGCGCAGTAAAGGGAAGAGGATATCCGGTTCACAACTATAACAATACTTTTGAAGGATGTAAATATGTATACGAAATGTTGACATCATCCAATAATATTCTGGCTGTTGAGACATTACTGAGGATGAACCGCAGCATATTCAAATCCAATTTTGAGGTCCAGTCCGATGCTTTCCCGCTTGTTCAATTTCTTTACAGAACCGGTGCCTTTTCCAGAATAAAGGATTCACTGAAACTGACCTACATGACCGGAGTCAGAGCATACAAGGAATTTACCAGAATCGTTGGTGCAGATGTAGATTACATGAATTCCTATGGCAAAAGGGTCCCCATTTCCGACAGCATGTACTCAATTGCCTTAGGCACACTGGAGATGAGTCTTTATGAACAAATGCACCTTTTTAACGTTTTCTACAACAATGATCTGATCGAACATCCCGCACAACATCCTTCACTGGTTGTCGAGAAGATAGTATTAAATGGGGAAAATGTATCTATCAATGACACTATCAAACGTTATCATCCCTTTGCAGATATCAACAACATCAGGCCATCTTTACTGGGAATGCACAAGAGACTGATCAATAATCCTGCTGATGGATTGAGTAATTATGATATCGTATATCAGATCTCTCCAAATGATCCCTCCTTGACTGACAGCGTTTTCAACCCGGATGCATATCTGTTGAATGAGCCTCTATCCAATTTCGCCAAAAGCGGAACTACAGATGATATCATGAGGCCTTTCAATGTCCCGGCCTATAGTAAAGAGAGAACCTGTTATGGCCTGTGGAATGCAGTTATCAGGGTTGATCTGGATCGGTTTGGCAAAAAAAGCGGAGTACCAGATATTTACGACCTTACCGTAGCCTGCATAGGTGAATGTAATACCAAATTTACCGGTCCTGCTGATGGAAAATCACTTCATCGCTTCTTAACCACCAGTCTTCTGAAGACAGGGGGAACAAAAAATCCAAATGGATTTTATGCTCAATATGAACGCTACATAAAGAGAATTACACCTGTCACAGAGAATTGCAGAGAAACTGTAAAGCCACCGTCAAGCGATACAACAGGTACCATGGAGAGAATCGAGTATTTTGGAGATTAGGCCTGCCTGAGCAGTTGTGTACTCGTTAAAGTAATAATCTGTTTAAAAGTAGCTAAATATCGCGAATTTGGAAAAGTATTTGGTATCAGTTTTTCATATTGGATAGTAGTGAAAAGAATCTTTAAGACTCTTCTTAGTAATTAAATGATCCGCTCAGACCGAATACTTTGTCAGAAGCATAGAAATCAAAAGAAAATGAGGAGATTTTCAGGCCGGCTCCACCTGTAAATATATTGATATTTTTTATCTCTTCCCAGGTGGATCTAAGTCTGCCTGGAGCTCGTGCATATCCAAAACGCAACATTACGTGTCTGGCAATCTCCGCTTCCAGACCACCTCTGAATATATAGCGGTTCCTGATCTTTTTATTGAAAAGCCCCCGCATCTCAAGGTCCAGCGGGAAATTCAGAAGAATTTTATCGCTGCCTATCGATGCATGGTAGACTATTCCGGCAGTCAGTGTACGGTTGACACCTTTGGTCCACCCGCGCATGGATCTTCTACTATCGGTAAAGCCAGATGCTTTTATCATCACAGAGTCACGCCCCTGTGAATCTGTCAGTGTATCATAGTAAATCGTGTCCTGATTGCCGTAGCTCCATACGTATCCCAGAAGATTTTTTATGACAAGTCCAAAATCCATATTTTCCAAAATATGAGGCTGAAAGAAACCTATGTCCAGCAAAGCCCGTTTATCTCTGAGCGAATAGTCATGATCCGGAAAGCTGCTCTCATATTCTTTTTCCAGAATCCATTTGCCTGAGTCTGCTGCCAGAAACTGCTGCACCCACGCAGACCGCTTTTTCCACATCATCTTCTCAAACCGTAAATTCATGCCAAAGTCAACTGCACCCTGATCATCGGAATTCGAAAAAATCTGACCGGCTAAATTGATAGTCATCTCATGCTGCAGAATGTTCTTTTTACCTTTTATAAATCGGTAAAATAACCCAAGAGAGCCTTCCTCATTTGAGTAGGAGAAACCTGTCGGCAGAATGTGAGCATCAAAAATCGAGTCCCGCCCATAACCGATTGCCACAGTACCCTGTGATTGTGGTGCAACAGTATGATGGTGGGAGAAGGTGAGCGCGGGATTAACCTGTCCGCTGAAAAGATCGGTGGGATGTGCGATTCCCGCATTGGCCAGTGATTTTAGAGCGGAACTGTAAAAACGGTCCTGCACCAGAAATAACCTGTCCACTTCGGCTACAGTTGTGGCGGTGAATATGAAAATGAAAATCAGTATTCTATTCAAAATGCTCATGCTTTTTCTGAAAAAAGTTGTTCCTTTCTGGTCTAATATAACATTGTACATCTTCGTAATACTATGATGCTTGCATTACCTCCAATTCTGGAAATATATTGCAACTGCTCTAATTGGGCAAGGATACAGACAAAATGAGACCGCTTTTAAAAAATCTGTTCAGCCGTCATCGTCCACAAAATTTAGTCTCGGAAGTATTACACTCTGATTCAATTAAAAAAAACCACGGCAATCCTCATGGCCATAAACATAAGCAGATACTCATCGAATGTCTTGAGTTTCTGAAAAATAATGGAATAACCGTTGATGATGATCTAAGGAGACTTATCGTTTTTTTCTTCTCTGCTGATCACCACGTGGCTCTTGAAGATATACGGCGATTTGTTCAGGAGCACAAAATTAAAATCTCAGATTCAGCTATCAGGGATGCTTTCTCTTTGCTTGTTGAGTATGGATTCGCCATTGAACGCGTTTTTGGCGATAACATGGTGCGCTATGAGCATCTGCACCTGGGTGAACACCACGATCATTTTTATTGCTTAAAGTGTGGCAAAATAATCGAATTTTATTCCCCGGAAATTGAAGATTGGCAAGTCAGGGTCGCTAAAGATCATGAGTTTCATTCCTTTGATCACAAAATGCAGATCCATGGTTTGTGCAAGCAGTGCTTCGGTACTTCCAAACTCATGCCGCTGTCAAAAGTGGAGACTGGAGGAAAATTCCGAATAATCGAGATTTCTGATAAAGAACAATTTTACCAGGGCTGCAAGATGGTTCAGAGAATGATGGAGATTGGTATTCTTCCGGGAACCGAAGGTACAGTTATTACCAACCATGGCGGCCGTATTGTGCTTCTGATCAACAACTCACGGGTTGCACTGGGACGTGGAATGAGCCAGGGAATAAAAGTTACTCTAATTGAATAGACCCTCCTTAGACAATAAAAAAGGTTCCGACAGCGTTTTTTAGGTCCCCGGAACCTTGATTGAAGTGCCCCTGGTCTTGATCTAATATTTGCCAGCCTTGATTTAATGTTAAGTGTGGACTGATGTTTGTCCACAAAACCTTCTGGAATTAACTCAAATTTTCCATCAGGCCGAACAGATATGGACAATATGTTAAAAATGTCAGGTTTTTCCTCATATAGATATTAATCCGAGCGACCCGCAGTCTGATCCAT
>JAAYPC010000111.1 GCA_012519985.1 Fibrobacter sp. | reverse complement strand
GTAACTCCGGAAGCGATGTATCAGGAAAGACGGTTCGGTTGGGCTGTGAGAGAAAACCGGTTGCCACAATGGCGGTTTTCACCGGTAACACCACTGCAGGCCAGTCACCCTATGTACTTCTAAGCTCAGACGCTTCAAAGCATAATGACATCCTATTATGCATAAGTGAACTGTGGACAGCTTCGGCGGGTATTCCAAACAGCGCCACAGGATTCTATAACAATGCAGCAAACGGATTCGCTGGTTACGAATGCAATAACTTCAGCCTGGAATCGGGACAAAAACAATCCTGGGAGTTCATGATTGATTTTTCTCATCAGATCTGGAATGATACAAACGGAGTTGGATTTTATGTGGATGATTACCGCAATCCGGACAGCCTCGTTTATCTTATCGGAACACCAGCCATGGAAAGGGACTGGGAACAGCATCTTTATGGCCATTGGAAATTGGATGAAACCGGAACCACAACCGTTGCCGGTGATGCTTCAGGCAATAACCGACATGGGACAGTTAACGGCGGGAGTTGGACTGGCGGAAGGCTTGTGGGTGCAATTCAACTGAACGGGTCTCAATATATTTCCGTACCTGACAATGCAGACTTCAAAGGTAATTACAATTTTACAGTAATGGCCTGGATAAAACCATCTGCTACAATATCTTCGAGTTCAATAATTATCGGAAAGCACAATGGTACTCAGGGTTGGAAATTTACCGGAGGTACATTGGGAAGGTTAGGTCTGACTCTCAATGGAACATCATTTTCAGGGACTACTACCGCGCTAGGCACAGGTACATGGCATCATGTGGCTGTCAGTTGGAATACAGCAGGAAAGGTCACCTTCTATGTGAATGGAAATGTCGACAGGGTGTCTTCAGGCAGTTATACAGTAACCAATAACAATGAAAATGTGATTATCGGAAGTGGTTTCAATGGAATAATCGATGACGTGCGGTGTTATGGAACCGAAGTACCCGATAATACAATAAAAAGTATTTACAGAAATGGTTTTCGCAGTTCTGGAGGCGTTTACGATACCCGGGCAAGTAATGATAACACTTTGAATGTGCTTATCGATGGAGATAATGTCCCCAGAAGATTTCCGGTTTTCAGAATTGCCAATTACTGGGCAACATCGAAACCTGCTCCCGGATGTGTGAGACTTAATGGAAGCATATTGGAAGAGGGAGTAGACTATTTTGCAGACCTTAACGATGTATGGAATCTGCTGTATATAGGTTTAAACAAAGTGATCATGTCCAATTCTGAGAATCTATTCATAGATGATGCAAACTCACAGGGTGCTCTGCGTAGAAAGACCCCCATAATAGTAAGCGGAAAGCAGAGTAATGGTTCGGTGGATTATTTCTGGGTGAAAAATTTTACAGAGGATGCTTTCGATTCGTCTTCTTCCGGACAATGGTATATCAATTGGAAAATGAGCGAAAATAACGCAAAAGATGGTGATCCCTGGTATATGGGTGCTTCGGTGACCAATCCTTATACACTTGCCGATACCAACAATTTAACTAATCTTATACCTGGTTACGACGGGCATAATGATTCATGGGGAACCTATGCTTTTAAAATTGGCCATAGTTTCCCAAAAACATCCTGGGACGTTTGGTATCCTTTTACCTATACAGTAGAGGAAAGCTCCAGTGTACGGGTGATATTACGGATAAATGAAAGAGAGGCTAATAATGATGGCAATCAATTTAAAATCGTAACCCGATGGACCATGTATCCTACAGGCCAGTTTTTCAAATGGGACAGCATTTATAATTTCAGTGCAGCACCATCACATGTTTATAACAGCGCCTCATTTGATGATACCACCTTTTCAACTTTTTATCTGAATAAAAAAAGGAAAAGAGGCGGAATAATTTATTCAAGTAAATACCCGGATCTTACTTATGCATGGCTTTCCATGAAAAACAGCAGTGGATACCAGCCAGAACCTTTTGATAGCGATACTATACTGACTTGGCGGGAAGCACACAGAGTTGCTTTGGATTTTGGTGACTTGAGTGCTTCTAATGTATGGAATTCATCCACCATTCAAACAGTAGTGTATCTGGATATGCAACACCCTAATATGAACTCCGCTTTTGTGGATTCTGCAGCCAATTCTGTCCAGTATCCGTTAACACCAGTTATGATTACCGGTTCACTTCTATCGGGTCCAAGTGCAACCCAGGGCGACCTTGATGGAGATGGTTTTAATGAGCGTGAAGGAGCTTATATACTTAAATCAAGCAACAATGAAATTCACCTCAGACTTCCTGCTCGCGGTGACACATGCAGATTTAAACCGGCTTTCAGAATTACCGATTACACTGCGATATCAAAACCTCAATATGTGATCATCTACCGGGGAGCTGATACATTGGCACTGATAGAAGGCTTTTATTATAATGCATATCTCAACCGTACAAGCAAGGAGCTTGTCATACAGATTGACAGTGTTTTTTGTGATACAGTCAGTATCTTTATCTCAAGCGACAGAACTCTGGCAGTTACTCTTTCCAGATTCAGTGCATCGGCCGGGGACAGATGTGACACTTTATTCTGGAGAACCGAGAGTGAACAGGAAAATCTTGGATTTTATCTGTTGCGTAGAGTCAATCCTGTTTTTTTAGACAGTCTGATGAAAGCGGAAAACAAAAAGAACGCTGCCGATATCAGAGACACACTTCTACTTAAAAACAAAACGATCGCCTATAATGATACTGAATGGGTACGTGTAAATGAACAAATTATACCTGGAGCAAAATCGGGAGCATCTTTTGGACCACGCGATTATGTGTATATCGATTATAAGGTTCAAAACGACATTCTCTACGAATACATACTCGTTTCTGTGGATTATTTAAATAAAGAAAAAATCTATGGACCGGTGCAGG
>JAAYPC010000110.1 GCA_012519985.1 Fibrobacter sp. | reverse complement strand
CGATCTCCATATTGAGTCCTTCATCGGGTCCCTCACCTATTACATCAATACCACTTGGATCGTACAGATCAATCTCACACTTCAGAGAGTCCATGACCATGATATGATCGTTGAAGGACATTTTCTCGGTAGACATCTCCGGGTGATCGTGTACCGGTCTCATGGTTATTTGTGGACCCACAGAGTCACTGGCACTCATTGTGGTATCGGTTCCGCTGAATAATAAATTGTTTTTGTAACCTGTTGCAGCCTCGGTCTTGCCCTCTCTCCAGGCATAGCCAGTCAGTTTTACGCCTTCCTTATCAAATGTAAGATTTCCCGGAAGCTGAATTGTCTGCTGAAATTTTCCATTATTAATCTGTGTTCTTCCCATAAACACAGCTCTTCCAGGTTTAATATATCGAATCGACATATCATCACCACCATCATTTCTGCCTGCCTCCTCAGGGGCGTTAAAAAGCCCTAACTGAATAAAAGCCGCTCCATTAGAGCCAAAACCAGAAATGATCCTGCCGTTTTTATCCACAACAGAACCGGTAACTGTAACCTGTTGCAAAGCCATCAGGGTGTCAATTTTTTTGCCTGCCTTATCAGTGATCTCCATTTTTATGGAGTTAGTCGGTCTCACGATGACAATCGATGGGTCACCCAGAATTGCATAGGCACTGGAAAAACTGCTGGAAGATTTGGCTTTAGCCTTGTAAAATGCCATTCCTATGGAATTAATAGTGTTCGGATCAAAAAGCATGGAATAAAAATTTAAAGCCAGCACTGCATTTATAGATGCGTACGCTGTTCTGGTACTGGAAAGAGAGACAATAGAACCGTATTTCCCTGTCAGAAGTAATGATGAAAGGCATGCTTCGTTTGGATGATCGAATCTGCCTACAGAGCAGGAGAAAGAGGATATGAGCGGATAGCGGTTTGCGTTTTTAATTTTTTGCACATCTTCATTCAACAAAACATCTTCATCAGCCCACTTATCCATACCGCCATGACCGAAATAATTCACATATCCCACCCCGTTATTTATTTCATCTATGATTGCTTTGGAAGCCTCTGGTTTGTTTCCTGCTGAGTTCCATTTGTAATCAAACAGATATACTTTTCTGATATTTATTGAAGGGTTATTAATTTCGATTGCATTTGCAGCATCATCGGATTGTTCATGATGCCCGATTTTATCTTGATTAGAACCCTGCCAGTCATCATCAGCTACAAACAATGCTCTGTTTCGCCAGTCGGAGTAATCGGCTTTCTCAGGGTCTTCCATAGCGATGATCTTATTAACGACATTTGTTGCCTCCTCCTTTTCATTACAGGAGATTCTCCCCACAATCGCCTGATTGGCACCATTATATGAGGTAAAATAATCCTCTCTTACATTATGCCCTTCGTAGTAAACGGGGATAAAAATTGGTTTGCTTGCCCCTAATTTCCTCTTGTAATCATAATTTCCACTGCCGAAAAGAAGAACATAACTGAGGTGTTGACTGCTTTTCCAGTAATTCTGAACATAAGCGATAAAATTACGTATTGAAACAGGATCAACATCTCCGCCGGCAAACGCATCGTAAATATCTTTCACATTAACTATACGCGGAGCTCTGAAACCAATCTTCTTTTTATGTGCAGCCAGTCTTTGTGCTTCAGAAATAAATTCAGGAGCAGAAATGATCAGATAATCGGTGCTGT
>JAAYPC010000109.1 GCA_012519985.1 Fibrobacter sp. | reverse complement strand
CGATCTCCATATTGAGTCCTTCATCGGGTCCCTCACCTATTACATCAATACCACTTGGATCGTACAGATCAATCTCACACTTCAGAGAGTCCATGACCATGATATGATCGTTGAAGGACATTTTCTCAGTAGACATCTCAGGGTGATCGTGTACCGGTCTCATGGTTATTTGTGGACCCACAGAGTCATTTAAACTCATTGTAGTATCGGTTCCACTGAAAATTATGTTGTTTTTATGGCCTGTGGCCGCCTCGGCTTTGCCCTCTCGCCAGGCATAGCCGGTCAGTTTAACACCTTTTTTACCAAATGAAATATTTCCCGGAAGCTGAATTGTCTGCTGAAATTTCCCATTATTAATATGTGTTCTTCCCATAAACAAAGCTCTGCCAGGTTTAATGTAGCGAATCGACACATCATCGCCACCATCATTTCTACCTGTCTCCTCAGGAGCGTTAAAAAGTGCTAACTGAATAAAAGCCGCTTCATTAGAGCCAAAACCGGAAATGATCCTGCCGTTTTTATCCACAACAGAACCGGTAACTGTAACCTGTTGCAAAGCCATCAGGGTGTCAATTTTTTTGCCTGTCTTATCAGTGATCTCCATCTTTATGGTGTTAGTGGGTCTCATGATTACAATTGAGGGGTCGCCCAGAATTGCATAGGCACTGGAATTCTCTGAGGAATATCTAATTTTTGCTTTATGGAATGCCATTCCTACAGAATTAATTGTATCCTGATCAAAAAGTATAGAGTAAAAATGTAAGGCCAGTGTTTCGTTTGGTCCTGGATATGCCTTTCTCGTGCTGGAAAGAGAGATAATAGAACCGTATTTCCAGGTCAGTAGTAAAGATGAAAGACAGTCTTCATTTGGATGATCGAATCTGCCTACAGAGCAGGATAAAGATGTAATTAGCGGATAGCGGTTTTTGTTATTAAATTTTGTCACATCTTCATTCACCAAGACATCTTCATCAGACCATTTATCTATACCGCCATGTCCGAAATAATTCACATACCCCACCCCTTTATTTATCTCGTTTATTATTGCTTTGGTAGCCTCAGGTTTCATGCCGGCAGAGTTCCATTTATAATCAAACAAGTATACTTTGCTGATATTAATTGAAGGATTATTAATTTCGATTTTATTTGCAGTGGTATCGGATGATTTATGATGATTCATTCCATCCGCTTTAGATCCCTGCAAGTCATCATCGGCTACAAACAATGCCCTGTTTCGCCAGTCGGAGTAATCGACTTTTTCAGGGTCTTCCATAGCGATGATTTTGTCAACAACATTGGTTGCCTCTTCCTTTTTATTGCAGGAGATTCTCCCCACAATCGCCTGATTGGCACCATTATAGTAGGTAAAAAAATCCTCTTTTGCCGTATAGTCATAATAGAATTTGTCATAATAAACAGGAATGAAGACTGGTTTGCTTGACCCTAATTTCCTCTTATAATCATAATTTCCACTGCCGAAAAGAAGAACATAACTGAGGTGTTGACTGTTTTTCCAGTAATTCTGAACATAAGCGATAAAATTACGTATTGAAACAGGATCAACATCTCCGCCGGCAAAAGCATCGTAAATATCTTTCACATTAACTATACGCGGAGCTCTGAAACCAATCTTCTTTTTATGTGCAGCCAGTCTTTGTGCTTCAGAAATAAATTCAGGAGCAGAAATGATCAGATAATCGGTGCTGT
>JAAYPC010000108.1 GCA_012519985.1 Fibrobacter sp. | reverse complement strand
CTTTTTCCCGAGGATCGCTTGAAATTGATATAATACTGAAGGATACTGTCCAATAGACAGAAATAGGCAACAAGGTGTTTTTTGAAAGCGTGAAATCGAGACATAAAATTGTGAACCCAAATGAAATGTTTAAAGCATGTTAGTAACATAATTATTGTTTCGGGAAAAAAAAGTAACAAATAGTAACACAAAGGTTTTCCCGTAATGGTTATTAGCTTGTTGGTAAGAGAAACAGATAGTCCAGTCTGATTGATTCAGTTTATACACACACGATATGCATGGGAAGTAAGTGCCCTCCTCCGCAGTAGCATGCTACGGAGGACGGGCAGATCATATCTACCAGGTAATATGGGTAAAAAGACTTCTGGGGTCAATAAACAAAAGGATTGAAGTGAGTCACGTTAAAGAATCATTCGAATTAAGGTAAAAATATTGTGAAGATACTCAAACGAAAGGACCTGATAGAAGTTTCATACCAGGTCGGTGTGATAAGTTACTATCGTTCGAAGTACGAGATATTACCATTTAATGTAAGCTTATATTTTCCACGAGTAATTTTATCAATAATGCATCCACAACTGTTTTTTTTCAGCGCAGCAATTAACCGATTGAGTCGGGTGGAAAGTCCGGTGCTATACGGGTCACATATAAATTCATCATTTGCAGCAAGATCCCGCCACTCAAAAACTTCTCTTTTATTATTTATATACGATTTCAAGATTGAACTTAATATTTTCGCCTGAACGCCACTGATAATAATAGAGTCATTAATAATTATAACTTGCATTGATTTGTCAAATATGAAATTACTTGTTTTTTTAAATTCTCTCAGAAGCTCATTTTGTTTTTTTTCCAGATTATTCCAGAAACTAACATCCTGATCATCTTGTACAATCGCATCGTACCTTCCGATATTTCGGGGTTGTACAATATCGAACACTGAAACCACAGAAAATGGTGCATCATAGATTTCTTTTCTTCGTAGAATTACCCGTTTTCTTCGCGGGCAAATGTAATCCTTTGTTATCATTGTGCCCCGTAATTGGTCTGGTTCACACAACCCTAACTCATGTAATTGATTTCTAATTCCTTCTTCATCGATGGATGTTTGTACTCCATGAATTTTACCATTTATATATAGCTCTCCATTTTTATAAGATATCTCTTCGTTATCCCAAAGCAGATCTTTAATTTTCTGTTCATGGGTGAATATTTGGTATTTTGAAAATGGTGTAGAACAAAACATTACGGGTAAAGCCATTGATAAATATGCAAAAAACTCAATTCCAACAATACAATCATCACTGTTATTGCCGTTACATTGTTTTATCAAAAATCGGCATTCATTGCAATTTTGGTATTCAGTTTCAGAAATGACAGCACAAATCGCATCAGGGCATAAGGACGATGACATACTACACACGGAATGGAGTAGCTGTTTTCTAAATGCATTTTCTTTCATTAAAAAGCACAACAAAGAATTGTTAATCTGGGTTATTTTTGCTTTTGAGACCATTGCTGAGATCAAAAAATCATTTAGCAACTTGTACATAGGTATGGAATGATCCATACAGAGTAATTCGATTGATTTCAGAAGATAATTAACATATGTTGATGATGTTATCTGATTCTCATCCCAAAGATGAAGAATTATCTGCTTTGCATTGTTACTGGGAGCAGCTTCAACATTTTCATGCTGTTTATAAAACTCGCAGAGTACTTTTGAAGAAAAATGTTGCAGAAGAAATGCATGAAGTAGTTTCGCAAAAAAGTTGCGAATCACTGGTTCATTCTTTTTTTTAACTTCTAATTCGTTTTTTTCATATAAGCATTTTCCTGACTGTATCATGGGGATTACAAACTCCGGTGTGTGGGTGTGATAGTGTTAGGATCGAATATCTCATACTTATATTTCTTAAATAATGGG
>JAAYPC010000107.1 GCA_012519985.1 Fibrobacter sp. | reverse complement strand
AAGATCCGTTAAAGGACCACCTGAATGTCACAGGGGTAGAATTCTTTTATGGTGACATCTCCAATAAAAGCAGCTTAACAGGTGTTTGCACAGATATAGACACAGTACTGCATTTGGCAGCAGTCCTGCTTTCCGACGATGATTCGTTGTTTGATAGAGTCAACATCGAAGGGACTCAGAATATCCTGCAGGTGGCCAGTAAGAATAATGTAAAGCATTTCATTCATGTGTCTTCGGCTTCTGTCGTGTATCCCAGAACTACGCCATACTCTCTCTCCAAAAGAGTTGCAGAACGCCTGGTAAAAGAATCAGGTGTTCCATGGACAATTGTCAGACCTACGCTTGTATACAGTGAAAATGGTGGTCTGGAATTCAATATGTTTCTGGATTATCTCATAAAATTTCCTGTCATTCCATTTATCGGATACGGTCAGGCTTTAAAACGTCCGGTATATGTGGGAGATCTGATCGATGCCTTTGAGAAACTGGTAGCGATTCCGGAGGGAACTGGCAAGATCTACAATTTCAGCGGTAAAAATGCCATCTCCATGATCGATTTTGCCAGACTGTGTCTTCTGCTATCCGGATCTGAAGACAAGCTCATTGTAAATATCCCGGAATGGCTTTGTATTATTGCCGCCCGTCTGATGAAAAAGTTTATGAAAAATCCACCCTTGAAGTGGAATATGATTGCCGGAGTAGTTCAGGATGCAGACCTGGATCCATCCCAAACCATAAACGACCTTGGATATGAACCTCATGACCTGGTTGAACAGCTCAGGCAATGCTTTCCAAGGAAGGTTAAATGAAACACTCTCAGGAGTATATTATGCCCGTTAAAAACCTCAATATGATTCTGATTGTTTTGTCACTGGTCTTCAGTGCCTTTTCCAAAGATAACGGAACTTCAAAGAAAACCGACATGGTTTCATCAGCAAGCAAGCAAACCGGAGAACTCAAAGATGATGCAAAAGAAAATGACACACTGGTTCTGACTGCCCGCCTCATTGAAATTCCTGGAACGATGCCTCCCAATGATCTTTATGACTATGTATTCATTATGAAATACCGTGTATTAGCCGTAAATAAGGGTAATACTTCCGAAAAAGAGATCTATGTAGGCCATTACAATCCGTTAATACCCCGCAAACAGATAAAGGGAAAGATGGATTCTTTGGTTAATGGTAATATTGAGAAATTTACAGCAGGTTCGAAACACCAGTTAACTCTTGTTTCTCCAATAGAAAAGGTGTGGAAAGATGCTGTGGAGGATAATTATATAGAAATTGAACAACCCAGATATTTTGCACTTGTTGCCGATGAATTGAAGTAATCGGCTGTCAGCAGGCATTCATGGTATTCTCATCCCATATCTTTATGTTCTACTTCCTTCCTCTGGTACTGCTTTTCTACTACCTTCTTCCGTTTACCTGGAAAGGCATTTACATAAGAAACTCTTTCCTGACGCTGGCCAGTTATGTTTTTTACGGTTGGAATGAACCATGGTTTGTAATTCTGATGTGGATCTCTACGGTTCTGGATTTTAGTGCCGGAAAACTTATCTCCCATACCGGAGCGACTCAGAGACAGAAAAATCTGGGACTGCTGCTCTCCTGTGTCGGGAACTTATCCCTGCTTGGTTTTTTCAAATATTACATGTTCGTTATGGGGGGGCTCAACTCGATCATCGAGTTTTTCGGTGGTAGTCCAGGCACCTTTTATGTCATGAATGTCACTTTACCCATAGGTATTTCATTCTATACTTTTCAGACCATGAGCTACACCATAGAGGTGTGGCGGGGTAATGTGGCTCCGGCAAAAAATTTTGCCACCTTCTCCTGTTTTGTTGCTTTATTTCCTCAACTTATCGCAGGTCCGATAATCAGGTACATCGATGTTGCCGAGCAGTTGTCAGAACGAAAGCACACATATAACAAGTTTGCATCCGGAGCAGCAATTTTCATAACCGGCTTATCCAAAAAGATACTTCTGGCAAACCCTGCCGGTGCTATTGCCGATGCAGCATTTGGTGCCGATTCACCCACACAGCTTACTGCCTGGTGGGGAGTTCTGGCTTATCATTTTCAGATCTACTTTGACTTTTGCGGCTATTCGGATATGGCAGTAGGACTGGGAAGGATGTTTGGATTCGAGTTCATCAAGAATTTCAATGCACCTTACCATTCCATCAGTATTACCGATTTCTGGCGACGATGGCATATCTCACTTTCCAACTGGATAATGGATTATCTCTATATCCCCCTGGGAGGAAACCGTAAAGGGAAAGCGAGAACATATTTCAATCTGCTGATCGCTTTTTTTCTGAGCGGCTTGTGGCATGGAGCGAATTTGACATTCGTAGCATGGGGCCTGTTTCAGGCTTTTTTCCTTATTACAGAGCGCATGATGGGAAAAAAGAGCATCTATCATAGATTGCCACATCTCCCCAAAGTGATACTGACCAATATTATCGTTCTTTTCGGATGGGTGCTTTTCCGGGCTCCGGATATCAATCAAGCTTTGGCTTACTGGAAAGTCATGCTGGGTATTTCAGGACATAATGATGCCTCAATGATGCTTCAGGCGCAGATCATGAGTCTTCCGCATCTTTTCTCCATGCTGCTTTGTGCAATTATGGTCTGGCAACCAGTTCAGGCTTATGATTGGGTAAAGAATCTTCGTGGATATAAATATGCACTGACCGGTGCAGTATTCATATTGGCAATTGCAGTAATGTTTTCGCAGACATTCAACCCATTCCTTTACTTTCAATTTTAACGGGAACCGTAATGAAAATCAATGCAGCAAAAGTGTTTTCCTGGTTCTTCATAGTAATCATTGCAATGGTTCCTGTTATACAAGCGGTTTCAGAGCTCAAAGAAAAAAGAGGTATTCAGTGTTTTAATATTTTTGAAGACACTTTCATCACCCCTGCCAAAACTGCCAGAAAAATTTCTCAACTGTTAGAAGAGTTGAAACATGAACTCAGGTCTGCAGACTCGATCCTTACAGATAATGCAGATGTTTCAGAATCTGAAACATTTATAATGCATCTGGAGGAAGCGAAATCGATTTCAGGAGCCATGCGAAATCAATATGTCTCGATTAACAGATATATCGATGATACTGCAAATGCGATAGTTGGCATAATAGATTCTCTGACAGAGGAGATATCAGTACTGGAAGAAGATCCGGTTTCCATTAAAACTGGATTATCATCTATTTATAACCGAATAGAATCCATTTCAAACAAAATAAATAGAAATGGTCTGAATTATATCGGTGAAATGATTCATCACTTTTTCAAATATACTGCATTTAACCACCATTACCTTAGAAAGTACGAAAAGGAGATAGAGAACAGTTCCATATTTGCCAATTCGATTCGTCCGATTGTTCAGTTTGTAAGTTTCAAGCTGTTTGGTGATCCTGGAGAAAAGGCGATAATGGGAAAAAACGGATGGATGTTTTATAAGCCAGATGTGGAATACCTTCATAAACCATCTGTTACCGATCCCCGCTCAAAGGTGGTTGATTATAACAGTAAACCGGTCATGGATGATCCCGTAAAGGTAATACTTGATTTTAGGAATCAACTATCAGAGATGGGTATAGAGCTCTTGGTAATGATAGTGCCAGGTAAACCCAGTATATATCCGGATCTTATCAATCCTGCCATAAAAGTCTCCTTCAAACATGAGATCTCTCACTCCCAGCATATTCTTAAAATTCTGGCAGAAAAGGGTGTAAAGACAGTAGACCTGTTTACTCCGTTTTTACAGGAAAGACAACGGGATTCGCTCTTTGGCGACTCTCTCTATCTTCGCACAGACACACATTGGAAAAACCGCGGACCGCGACTGGCAGCAACATCGGCTGCATCTGTAATCAAGCAGATGCCGTGGTTTAATGATAACTTCCCCAAAACCGAGTATACAATGGATACTGTGGAAGTTTTCCGAAACGGTGATATTGGAGTAATGACCAGACTGTCTGATATTAAAATTGGAAAAATGCAGCTTAATCTGCCTCTGGAAAAAACCAAATGTTATCAGGTATTTTCTGTTATCAGAGATGATTCAGGAAAAATCATTTCCAGAAACCTATACCGAGATGAGTACAGGAAAGCGCGTATTCTTATTTTGGGCGACAGCTTTTCCAGAATTTACCAGACCGATGAACCCCGGAGTGCGGGATGGATCTCTCATCTGGCTTATGAACTGTCGGAACCGCTGGCATCAATCGTCAATGATGGCGGAGCATCAACAATCGTTCGTCAGACACTTTCAAAAAAAGCTTCATTACTTAAAGGAAAGAAGCTTGTGATCTGGGAGTTTGTTGAACGCGATTTGCGCTTTGGTGAAGGAGGCTGGAAAGAGGTACCAATTACTGTTTCGGAAAAGCAACACTGATAATTGCTCTACCACCCGATGAGTTGAACAAGAAACACAGTAGTTTAATATTTTGAAAACGGACAAAAATATGAAGACAGGATACTTGATGAGTAAATTACTTCTTTTGTGCATCTTGCTTTTATCCTCCATTACGGCATCAGCCCCCTATCAGGAATTGGTTCCAAATTTCAAATGTCTTCATTCCAATGTCATGGTCCGAAAAATTGATTCTCCAACACTTGCCAATCTTGACTTTTCGGCTTACGACAGGAATCCGGTTCTTGTTGATCATTTCGACAAAATAAAGTTACCTAAAAACAAAACCGGTGTGAAGCTTGACACGCTTTCTTTTGGAAATGCAGTTCTGGAGATTAAAAACAGTCTGCATGAGACTCCACTTACCGAAAATGAATTGCAATCCCCTCTGGCCTGGAAACCATTGATCAAAAAACTGTGGACAGTAGTAAAAGAGGACGACTTTCAAACACTCTCATCTAAAGTTTCATCATTTAAATGGAGTAACCCTGAGATATTCCAGCCTTTTCAGCAAATATCGACTCTGTATCTGCATCAAACCAATAGCTCAACTGAATTCTGGGTAAAAATTGATTTCAGCCCCTGGGTAAATTTTCTTGAAAACGTAAGCGATGAAGATAAGGATGGGTTCCTGGAAATCTATGGAAAACTGAACCCGGATTCTCTTAACAAAGATTCTCTTCCAATGGTTATCGACTGGATCAGGGAGCAATACTGTAAAAAGATTCTCTCTCACCAGGAGATACTCGATTGGATAACCGATCTTGCATCATACTGGTATCCTACCAGAAATACCGATATTCTGGACCTGTCCACCGAGAACAGATGGCCTTTTAAAACAACACCTCGACACATCAGAAAAGAGCTGAAAGGTTTAATAATAGACAATCCGCTGGCTGTAATTGAAGGTAAACCGTTTTCCCCCCAAAAACCTATTTACAACGTATTTATTACAGATGAAAAACAGAATACAGAAACAATTGTTTCAGAAGAAATCACCAGCGTAGCCATTAAAGCAATGCTGGATACTTCTGTTTCTCAGAACTTCATAGATAACCAGAAGCACTTTGAAGAAGAGCTTAAAGAATATGGCAGCTATGAGGCCTGGGACACAGAATGTTCTTCTTTAAAAAGCAAACTGAAAGAGATCCTCGATACTCTTCCGGAAAGCCAGATGGGTATTGAAGGAAAAGATGGATGGCTCTTCTTTGTGAAATCTCTGCAATACATTCTGGGAGGAGATATAACCAGGCAGGCTCAGGAGAAAAATCCCCTGCCTCATCTTTTAAGCTTTAGAAAATATCTGGACAGTCTTAATATAAACCTGCTTTTTGTAGCTGTACCAAATAAGGAAGAAGTTTATTTCGAGAAATTGCTCCCCGAAAATATAGTGATCCCTCAAAACCAATACATCAATCCATTCAGCCGTAAATTTCTTCATGATCTTCAGAATGCCGGTATTGAAGTAATAGATCTGTTGCCTCACTTTCTTAAAGCGAAATCGGAAGATTCCTCTTTTATCGAAACAGTGTATCAGAAACAGGACACCCACTGGTCATACAGAGGTTTGCAGATTGCAGCTAACCTGATTGCCGATAGAATTAAAAAATATTCATGGTACGATAGTTACAAAGAAAAAACCGAATATGTGCTAAATGATACCTCTTTCAAGAGGCTTGGCGATATAGTGGATCGTTTACCGGAGTCAAGACAGATCCAATATCAGCCGATAGAACTCAAAGCGGTTCATGTAAAGACTTCTGATGGTATTCCATATAAGAGTCTTAACAGCAGTGCTCCATTGATGCTGATTGGTGACAGTTTCACCGGTGTCTATGAATCGGTTGACTGCAAGAGTGCTGGTGTCGGAGCTCACATTGCTGCCAAAACCGGTATGCCTGTGGATATCATTACCAGTTGGGGCGGCGGCCCGCTGGTGCGGAAAAAAGCAATGAAAGCACGCCATAAAGAACTGGGTAATAAAAGGTTGGTGATTTACATGATGTCAGCAAGAGATCTCTACAATTATTCACAGAACTGGGAACGGTTTCCTGATGAATAGTATCTCTATAACTGTGGGCTTTCAGAGATCTTTCAGTATCTGTTTCACAAGAGCAATAATCAAAGCACTATATGAACACCGGGAGAAGTATTGATTCACCATTTCCTGTTAGCCCGAATGAAATCTGAAAATTACAAATCTTTAAACTGGATAACAAAAGAAAATCTGATAACTGTAGCTATTGGAGCTGTTTGTGGATTTTTCGTGCTCTACCCTATCTCCGATTTTGATATTTTCTGGCATCTTGCCGCAGGTAAAGAGATTGTCAAAGAGCGACACCTTCTGTTTTCGGATCCGTTTTCCTATACTGACACGGCTCAAAGATGGTTCGATGTTCACTGGCTTTTTCAGGTAATAACCTTCCTGACAGAGAATGCAGGTGGATTAGGCTTGCTGCTTGTCTTCAAGGCCACACTCTTTGCTGTAAGTATCTCAATTCTTTTCAGATCAGTACCAGATAAGAGATCTGTGTTGCTGATCAGTTTACTAATTGTACTCATTGCTTACTCATTCAGATATCTGGTAACCATGCGTCCAATAATATTCACTATTCTTTTTATATCCCTCTTTTTTTACCTGTTAGAGCGATATCTTAAGCATCGCAGAAAACGTTACCTGCTCTTTCTTATACCGGTTCAAATTGCCTGGGTAAACAGTCAGGGCCTTTTCCTGGCCGGGCCTTTTATTTTTATCGCTTATCTTAGTGGTGAATTGCTCAACAATTTTCTGTCAGCAAGATTTCCGGATCAGTTCGGATATAAATCCAACCTGAACAGGACCGACCTGAAAATTATGACCCTGTTTTCCCCTTTGTTGCTTTTAAGCATGCTGGTTAACCCATATTATCAGGACGCAGTGCATTTCGCCTTCCGTCTTTTCAGGAATATTACTCCCCTGCCAGAAAACATTTACTCCTCAAATGTAACCGAGAACATGTCAGTTTTTAGCATGATGGATACAGATTATGCTTATTATGCGTACAGTTTGATCGGAATCATCGTATTGCTTTCTTTATCCTCTGCTTTCTCGAAGCGTTATCTCAGATTCACCTTCCTTTTTTCATCACTGATGTTTTTAACCCTGGCATATATGGCACAACGCAATCTGATTCTTTTTGCCATAGCTTTTATTCCCCATTTCTGCTGGAATATGAAACACCTTTCATTTTCTTCACCAATAAACAAAAAAATCCTTAAGACATGCATCTCTTTTTTACTTTGTATTTTTGTGCTTTCTTCAATAATTTCACACTTGCAATTTCTCAGAAAGAACTTCTATACAATCGCTCCGTTCAGTTTCCCTGTTAACAGTACAGAATATCTCAAGGATTCCAGTGTGCCGGGGAATATGTTTAATGCCGATCGTCATGGCGGATATCTGATATGGAAGTTTTATCCTGAAAAGAAGGTATTTCTGGATACAAGGCTGACACTTCGCAGCCGGGAGTTTTTTGCTGAGTATCTTTCAATTTTAAAGCATCCGGAAGTTTTTTTTCCTGGTCTTTGCAAAAAGTATGGTATCACTCATGTGATATTACCACAATGCGGCACTGATCTTTATTTCCGGTTAACCAAATATCTTTATGATAGTCCTGAGTGGAATCTGGTTTCAACCGATGGTTCTGAAGCGCTTTTTATTATGGACTCATTATCAAAAGATCATAATATCCGCCTGGATGACGTTTATAGCGTCGATTCTATCTGTCAAAGTTTAAAAGAGAGATTTATTGATAAGAAACACCTGGCAGATGAAGCAGTTTTTCACCTGGCCAATATGCTTGTAAAAACCGATAATCTTTTATCTGCGGAATCGATTCTTGCTGATGATCGTTCTCAGGAATGCAGATTGTTATATTCCCGTATTAAACTACTCAAAGGCCAAAAAGACAGCGCATTGACTATATTAAATAAGATCATTACAGAAGATCCGGGAAATGTCCAGGCACAAACCCTGACCGCCTCTGTTTATTTGAGTATGAATCGGCCTGAACAGGTAAAAAAGGCTATATTATCGGTTCTGGTTCGTGATCCGTTGAAAGTATTTAATATGTTGAGAGTTATTTCGAAGGAGTAAAACATGTTTTTAAGATTAATTTCTATTGTTCTGATAACCGCATTTACGACTTTTAGCCAGGAAGCACCTGTAGGGACTTCGGTTCAGCCATCACCAAAAGAAAAAAAGGCTTTAGATTCCTTTAAAAATAAGTTACAGGGAAAGATCGTCTGGTCCTCATCCCGTGCAAACAGCAAACACGATATCTGGTTAATGAATGCAGACGGGACCGGTATCACACAATTGACCAAAAGTGACAATGTCGACTGGTATCCAAGGATATCACCTGATGGCAACAGAGTTCTTTTTGTCAGAAGCAAATCAGGATGGGTTCCGGAAAGCGATGCTGAACAACACGACAAATGGGATTTATGGACAATAAATATCGACGGAACGGATGAGAAAAAAGTCGCGGAAAACGCCTGCTGGGGAACCTGGCGACCATCAGGAGATTCCATTGTTTTTGCACGGGGAGCTCTGGTTGTAGTGAAATCCCTTTTGGATAATGGTGAAAAAAACATTTTCGATTCAGAGCAATCGTTAAAAAAAGGAACCTATTCTCAGCAACCACAGCTCTCCCCCAGCGGTAAGAAAATTGCAATTACGGTTCGAGGTTCAAAAAGAGAAACAGGAATCTGGAATTTGGACAAAAGCATCTGGTACAGCACCGGGAAAGGATGCCAGATCGACTGGTACCCTGATGAAACCAGGGTCATTCGTATGAATGAAGGACAGGGAAATGGCGATACCGAAGTACTGTCAATCAGAGTTGATGAAGATGGTAAGCCGGTGGATAAAATATCTGATCTCCGTTTACCCAAAGAGATACGCCTTATGGATTTGCCAGGACGACGGTCTCACGAATACTTCCCGAAACTTGATAACAGCGGTAAATGGCTGGTATGGTGCGCAACCCAATATGGACACGAACATGATCTTTATGATTACGAGCTATTCATCTGGAACATTTCACAGGACAAGGAAAAGGACTGGGTGCGATTGACTTTCCATACAGGAAATGACCGGTGGCCGGATATATTTACTGGGAAATAGCTCCCTGAAGCAGCCCCCTAAATCTCCCGATGTACATCGGGAGACTTTAAGATCGCATAATGTAACTGTGAACTTGACCCTATGGTTTTATAAAATGTTGCTTTGGACGCTCTTAAGTCCTCCTTTGGGGGATTAGGGGGCGAGAAATTTAGGGACAAACAGAACAACATAAATAAATATTTTATGCCTGAATTCCTTAAAACCACACTCATTATCCCGGTATTACTGGCGATATTTGTAAATAGCTGCTTAACTTATGGTTCCGATGGTGTGGTAAAGATTCCGGATATTAAACAAAAGAAAAGGCATAAAGCATTAATCGTTCTTCCTCAAAACTACAATTATTGCCAAAAAAAATTTCCGGTTATCTACTTATTACATGGATACGGTGGCAATCACAAAAGCTGGTCCAGAATTATTCCATTAAAAAAATATGCAGACAGCCTTCAGGTGATCTTTGTCTGCCCTGATGGCAATTACGATTCGTGGTATATTGACAGCCCTGTAAGGGATGATTACAGATATGAATCATTAATCACAAAGAAAGTGATTCCTTTTGTCGCCAGTAATTACCGGGTGATTAAAAGTCCCAATGGGCGAGCCATTTGCGGAACCAGCATGGGAGGGCATGGAGCCTTAACCATACTATGCAGGAATCCGGAGCTTTTCTGTGCAGCCAGCAGTATCTCCGGCATTCTGGACCTGACTCAATTCCCCTTAAAATGGACTATCAAGAAAGTTTTAGGAAGTTTTGATAAGAATGAAAAGTTGTGGGCTGAGCACTCTTTCCTTTTTACACTGAAAGAATTGAGCAGTTCCAGAAAACCGGTATATATCGATTGTGGCTTATCCGATTTCGCTCTGCAGGCCAATCGTCAAGCACATAATAAACTTGATTCCCTGAATATCGAACATGAATACAGTGAAAATCCTGGAGATCATTCACATGCTTATATTAAAAAGCGTTTTGGAGAACACTTACGGTTTCTAACCCGGTATCTTCAAGCAGCCTATTGATATAGGCGGGGAAACGAATAAGAAAAACACTGAAATTGCTCAGGTATCTGATGGCAAAAAATAACATGATAATACCAAAATCGAAAAAAAATAGGAATTAATATCAAAACAATATCTAATCAGAAGTAATACAGATAAATATCTAAACGGAAGAATCGGAATATCCCTTTAGTGCTTATCTGATTATATTTCTGATTCTGTGAGAGTCGATTGCTACTGATTTCTTACCAGCTATTTGTTTTCAATTCCTGAATAGCTACAAAACACTTAATACCAGATGAAGCAGACATTCGAAAATTTTCCATACTACCCACCTCTTTGATTCACCTGGCTTGGGTGGAGCTTTCTTCTGTTAATTTAAAGCTGTTTCCTTTAAGTGCTAACCATTTTGGGTTTATTTCCAACGTATCAGTGTTTTTAACAACCGTATCTGTGTTTTTAACAACCGTATCTGTGTTTTTAGCAACCGTATCTGTATTTTTGAGCAACCGTATCTGTATTTTTGAGCAACCGTATCTGTATTTTTGAGCAACCGTATCTGTATTTTTGAGCAACCGTATCTGTATTT
>JAAYPC010000013.1 GCA_012519985.1 Fibrobacter sp. | reverse complement strand
ATTACCTCTTTTATAACCGGATTATTGGACAGAACAGTTACCAGGATTTCCTGAGGTTTTACAGCATAATCATCCTGAACATTTACACAATTTACCTTTATGGTGAAAGTACCCGTATCTTCGAATACCTTTTCTATAAAGTTATTGACGGTTTCCGTATCAATCACAGCATCGCTGTCCAGATACCAGAAATAACTGATAATTTCGTGGGGATGTGGATCGAGGAAAGCGGTCAGACGCACAGTGTCCTTTGCGTACACCGTCTTTCTCAGAATCGCCGGATTAAAAGTAGGTTTATCTGTGATGACCTCGATTTTCAAAGTACATATATCAGAGCTCACTCCATAGGAATCGGTAGCCCAGGTGAATAGATAATGAATTCCCTTATCCCTGAACCGGTAGCCCCACAGCTCATCTGCACTCCTGCTTTCATCAATCGTAGTATCAGGCAACACCACTCTATAGAACACCGTCTCTATCCGGGCATCACCAGGATCAGGTGAGCGCACTATAACCTTGAGTGCAATGCTATCATTAAGTTTAAGTGTGCTGTCTTTTTCTAACTCGAAATGACATTCCGGTTGGTAGACTCTGGTTTTCACATTACGGATCAAAGACAAAGTGGAATCCATGGTAGTCGAATCATTACCTACGAATGCCTTTACCTCTATCGAGAAGCTCTTGACACTGTCTTCGAAAAACAGGTAAAGCACAGAGCTGTCCTCATTCAATGAATCTTTAAAATTGTCAGGATAAGTCCAGACATATCTTACACTATCAGAACCTACAACCCTTTTCAATTCGTCGATTGTCCGAACTTCCCAGGAATACCATTTCCTGATCCTTATCTCTGAAGGAAAGGGAGTTACTTCTTCGAGTGTGTATTTTGAATTTCTGGCTTTATAAATTAATGTATCGGTATTACCTTTAATAAAAGAGTAATTGATACCGGTTACACAGATTTTGTGCCACAACGTATCCATTATGGGACTCAGCTCGATAGTATTTTCTTTTGTACCTTTAATCATCGCACTATCATCAACAACCCATAAAAACGAATCTGCTTCTCCCGATGCTATAAAGTATGGTTTGTCACCTTGTGGAAAATACACGGTATCAGAGGTGCTCATAAATTCCACTTCAGGAATGGTATAAAGGATCTTCTGATCAGTTATGATTTTGGGAAGTGAAACCAGGCCGTTCTGGTCTGTTGCTACGATACTTAAAGATGTAACAATTGTATCGGAAACTGGTATATCACAAATAATGGTGATACTGTTCCCACTTGCACTTTGAGGGGAGGAGGTCAGAAACTGTTTGTGGGCAGTTGCATAAACGGTGAAAAAGATCGTACCTGTATCATCATCACTGAAATCGACATCAATTACCGGCGCCTCTCCCAAACGAAGTGAATCACGCAGGAATGCTGACTCTATCACCGGTGCTTCTCCCTCGAATCTCACTATATAAGGAGTAAGTTTATAATTTCCATTCTCATTGCTGATCGTGGCATTTACTTCAACTGTATCTTTATTTTCATGTTTCAGAGAAAATTGATCGATAGCAGATGAAGTGTCACAAGATACCGAAGAGATTGCCCAGACTACCGTAAGAGACGAATCGATTTTTTTTGAGTCCTTGCGGCTGATACGAAGTTTTGCGGGGACATTTTTACCCACCACTGTATCACCGGAAATTATATAAGGATTGATAACGGAGAAAGCTATGTCATAGAAATCTTTTTTAAGATTGGGACGGGTTGCCACCACAGAGAGTTTACCTGAGAACGGTTCCAGAAAAACCAGTCGTGTGTTGTTTTCCTGATCTTTTTCACTTTTGAAAAGAATTGGTGGCTCTGTAATTACTTCGAATTGGTAGTATTTATCTTTTCCGCTATCTTTAATGGTAATCGAATAAGGTTTCAGGATTTCGATAGTATCGGTGTCAAGCCCGTTCCAGTTGATACTACACTTGTAGTCGCCATCATATTTTGAAGAAACCGGGTTATCGTACACCTGGTTACAAAACATTAATACCGCTGTCAGTAATGCGGTTAAACATAGATAACCAGTTTTAAACCGGGTGATCTGTAAGATACTCCGCATTGTTACCCCCGCCTGGTGTATAGTGTGATATATGGTCTTCATTTACAAAGCCCTCTTCCTTCCTGGTTCACCTTTGGAGAAAGGGGTCACGTTAAAACAGCAACGTCAGTGTCAATCCGGACAACCCAATAGCGGTCAATGCTGCACCAGAGATTGTACCCGCCATTCCGACTTTTGCAAAAGTCTCGTATCTTCTCACTTCTTCCGGATTGAAAACACCAGGCGTTCTCATTCTGTCATATTTTTTATAATAGGTATCATTTATATAATAGCTTCCTGCACCCATAATAATTCCAATTATGGCGATGGAGCCCGATGTCACCCTCAGATGTACCTTACTTTCTGATATAGGCGGTTTTTTTTCAGCTTCAATTGCGGTTTGTGGCTGCACAGTTGGTGAGGGAGTCATTATGTATTGAGGTAATTTTACTGTATCTATATAAACCATGGGAAGCGGCTCAGGTTTATTCTCTGCCAGATTATAGAAACAAAGCCTGTTATCCTCAAAGGAGAGGTCTTTACTTCCCAGGGTTGCGTTGTGATATTTATTATTAAGAAACAGTACCGAATCCAGAAGGAAAATTGAAGCATTTCGGTTTGCAGACAGACCGTACTTACTGTCACATATATGCGTGTATCTGGCTTCCAGTTCGCCGCCATCATGAACATAAATTCCATCCCAGGGGATTTCTATGTCCGGTGGAAACGGATTATAGTACAAGTCATGATTCAGTTTACGCAACAGGATTCTCTGGCTTTCATTTCCCTTGAAAACCAGCTTTCCTTTGACTATGATTTTGGTGTCTTTTTTAAACAGTATGGTGGAACCGGGCATAATGGTCATAACCTTGCCGGAATCGACTGTCAGGTCATGAGGAACCAGGTAAATTCCTTTTGGATAATCTCCATCCTGCTGTGGATCGATAAAAGGAATTATTCCTTTCTGAATGTAAAACTCCGATTCTTCATCAGTAAATTGGGCAAAGACAGTTTGCTGCCACAAAAATAGCAGGGTAAGAAAAAACGGATAAGTGCAGGCAGGAAACCTTTTCACCTGAATAAACCCTTCATGCAGTATTTTTTTCTCCGGTATTTCAAGGAGCAAAATAAGTTAAAGCATAAAAATGGGCAAGATTGATTTGCCACACCGTAGAGCTTCGAAATTATGAAAAACCAATAGTAAGTAACAGGTATCTGATGGCAAAAAAATAACTTAATAATATCAAATCGGAAAAAATTGGAACTATTATCAAAACAATATCTAATCGAAAAAAAACCTAAACGAAGAATCGGGATTTGCCTATGTTTTGAAATGCTTACGATATTGGAATTTATTGAGGATTCAAGATTTGTGATTTACAGTACCGTTTTATCCCTGAAAGAAGTTTTAAAGAAGGAGAAACAGAAACCGCCTTTCTTAAAGAACGGTTTCTGCAGATTTTAAATACAGACTACACTCCTGCCAGTCTTTCCTTTTCCTGGCGAAATACATTGAGCTTGGTTTCTACTTCACCCAGTAAAAATCTCAGTTCAGAGGTTTTTTCCACCGCAGTCTGAATACGCTGTTCCTCTGTTTTTAAATTATTCATAGAGGCTCTTATGTCCTCCAGCAAGAGATTCAAACTGCTAATGCGGTTTTCAGCCTCCTTAATAAGTTGTTTCTCCCGGGCAAGCTCCCGTATTCTTTTTTCCACCGAATCGGTCATTCTGGTCATGTCTTCGACCTGATTTCCGATCTTTTCGATCTCTTTAGCCCTGCTATTAATGGTATCGATCTGCGAGGATGCACGATCGATGATACCGGTGAGACTGTCGATTTTCTTCTGCGCCGAATTGACCAGATCCCGTCCCTTATCAATCGATTCGATACGGATTTCCATATCGGAAACCACGGTATCTATATTGGCTATTCGAGAATCGATAGCTTCGATTTTGCTGGTCCTGCGATTTATCTGATCCATTTCGGCTCTGAGGTTTTCCATTAATTTTTCCACAGATGCAAGCTGCTTCTGGGCTTTGTCGATATCTGTCCGATGTGTTTCGATACTCTTGAGAGAACCTTGAATATCATCTATGACAGTCTGGAATTTCTGGCGGTGCTGAGTTACAGTTTTATCCATGCCGGTAACCTCACCAAGGAAAACATCCAGATTCTTGCGACCGGCACTCAACAGATCTTCCAGTTCTTTTTGCATATTCACGATTTTCTCTTCATCCTTAAGCAGGCTCTGTTTCTCTTCAGACAACCGCAGCATCATATTCTTGGCTTCCAGAGACTGCATGGAAATGGCATTGAGCTGTGCAGTGATATCCTCCACCACTTTCTGATCCTTGCTAAGGCTCTGAATTTTCATGTTGATATCACCCAGCAGGTAATTAAGCTGATCCAGTCTCTTCTCTGTCTTATCGATCATGGCTTTGCGTTGAAGCTGAGCCGCCACCCTTTCATCGATCTCTGAGACCATCTTACCCAGATCTTCGATTTTCCTTTCAACCTCTCCGATAATTCTGGCCTTTTCCTCGGTTTGCCTGATCTTATCATTGGCATCATCCGATAACAACTTCAACTGATCGATACTTGCAGCTACCGATTCCACCTCCTGCTCATGTTTGCTCAGGTCATCTATCTTTTCTTCCAGCAATCCAACTCTCTGGTAAAATTTCTCCACCTGCTCATTGGTTTTTTCGATTTCATCCCGATGTACAGAAAGCATCTCCTCTTTCTTATAGGTATCATCTATCAGTATTCGCAAATCATTAAGTTGCTTGTCAAACTTCTCGATAATATTCTTTTTCTCCACAACAGAATCTACTCTGGAGCTGATAGTATCGATATCTTGCTCCATGTTTTTAATCTTCTGGCTAAAGGTATCTATTATTTGCCATTCCTGAGTGACCTCCTCAACCTTCACCCGGATTTTATCGGCGGTCTTTTCATATTCGGTAACCTGAGCACGGGTATTTTCCACCATCTGTTGATGTTTGGTCAAAGTGTTCAGGATCGCTTCGGTATTTTTTGCCAAATTATTTATATCGTGAACTTTCTCACTTACCTGATCGATGTATTTACTGCTGCGCTGGAATTCCACCAGTTTTGATTTTAGATCATTGTCAATTTGACGAATCTCCTCTATTTTCTGATTGGCCTCCAGCATCACCTGTTCAAATCTTCTGATTTCGTTAATGGAAGACTGACTCTGATTGAGCATGGCCTCTATTCTGGTAATATTTTTTTCGGTTTTTTCCAAAGATGCAAATTTGTTCTGAAGCTGCTTCAGATCTGCATCGGTCTTCCAGGTCAAAGCACTGAGTTTACCCGCCTGCTCAACTGCCTTTTCCACCACCAGATGCTGAGTTTCCAGAGATTTGATTTTTGATTTTACATATTCAGAAAGGCTGTTAAGGTTGTCCACTTTTTCTTTCATCACCCTGAAACGTTCTGTTTCGATTTCCAGTTCAGAGAGACGGCCACGAATCTGCTCTGTACTGTTGATCACTTCAGTAATCTCAGATTGAGTTTTGGATGATACCTCGTTAAACGAAGTCAAGCGCTGATCAAGCTTGTCGATTGCAGCAATCGCTTTAAACTGCCGCTCTTCGATCTCAGAGATCCCCTTGACAGCTTCCTGCAGCAGCGAACCTCCGCTGGACTCGAATTTTTTGATTACTTCGTCAACCCGTTTTTCCAAAGAGTCAATGAACTTCTCGTTTTCGGTTATCTTGAGAACCATCTGTTCGATCCTGGAGACCCGATCCTCAAAAACGATAGCTTTGTGCAAAAGCTCCTCTGCTCTAGATGTACCATCAACAACCTGATCCACCCTGGTCTTGACCTGGTCATACTCCTGGTGAAGATCATCAATGCTGTTTTTGAGCCCACTGACCCAATGACGTTCCTCCTGAATCTGAGAACGTTCCTTCTCAACCGATCCAATAAGAGAATGCAACTCTGCCTTTTCATTTCGGGCACTTCTCACCAACTCCTGAATCTCATTCAGATGACTTTCAAGCACCTCTGCCAGTTCCTGAGGATCTTTGAATTCTTTCTTTTTTGATAGTGAAAATATCATAGAAGGAGCTCCTCTTTGGGAATTGTCACTTCCCTGGTTATTTTCCATGAACCATTTATTTTTTCTAAAACCATTTGTTTACCGTTCTGCTGACTGTTTTTATCCGATTTATAAATCTGAAGGAATTTTAAAGTTGCTGAGTTCTCAGAAACATCCATCACCAGAATTTTATCAATTGTAACATCTATATTGGAATAGATTTCAAATGTACGAATTTTGCGCTCAGCCCAGCTCTTCCAATTGACCCCCTGGCTTTTAAAACCCGAAGTGTCATAGAATTCTTTATATCTGTTGATATCCATCGATTCCCATGCCTTCTCCCAACCTTCTAACAACGTCTTGAACTCCTCTTCAGACCGTTTGCGCAGAGCAAATCTTTTTTCCCAATTTTTATGTATCATATCAAAATCTGGTATCGAGAGCGGATCATCTGATTCGGGCTCACCTACAATAAGAACTGGAGTTCCAATACCATCTTTTAAAAACGATCCTAAAAGCAGAAGTTGATCGTTGGCGATTTCAAGACATCCCTTGGTCTCTCCAGGAAAAGAATCGGGCTCGGTACCATGAATCCAAATACCCTGGCCTGTACGACCTTCCTCGCGATCCTGCTGGTTAGGATAATCCAGAACATAAGCCAGAGGACCATAAATTGAGGAGAGTTCCCGTTTTTCTTTCCTCTCAACAATAAAATAGAGTCCCTCGGGGGTACGCTTGTCACCTGCCGTTTGTTTACGGCCCGCTTGAGCACCGATTCCCATGGCATAAGTACGCAGGACCTGCCATTTACCTGTGGTATTCTGCAATAAATACATGGTTTTATTTTTTTTATTGGCCAGAATTATAAAGTAGTCTACCGGAGCAGAACTGGCCCTATCCTCAAGAAAAACAGCACTGTCTCTGGCAAATTTTTCAATAGAAGCAGCAAATGAGTTGTCACCCCGTAAAATATCCTCTTTTTCAACTGCACTCTTTAACAGAGAATCCTGAACAGAAAAACTTTGGGGATTCTGCTCTGTATTTTTAGTAGTAATTGCTGCCTCAGAATTACTAAAGGGCTTTAGCTGTACCAATTTAAATATCCCCCATACTGCACCGATTCCTAAAATCAGAAATCCTCCATATATGGCCAATTTCAAGGACTTTTGCAGAATCCTCTTTGCATCAACCTTTTTTTTCTCCTGGGAATAGGCTTTGGATATCTCAAAAATCTTTATCCAGGCCTGATATTTATACTCCAATACCTTAATCTGATACAGGATTTTAATTCTCAGGTTATCTAACATAAGGAGTTTCCACAAACTAAGCTGATCATTCAACAGTTTTAAGCAAAAACATTATACCATTTCAGCATTCGATGCTGCACCATTTTTCTCTCAGATGTGGTCATCTTGCCCCCTAAATTCCCCGCCCCCTAATCCCCATAGCCGTAAGGCTTAATTCCGATTGTTAACAAAATTTCCCCGATGTCCGCTAAACGCTACCGCCCCCTAAATCCCCCGATGGCGGACTTTAAGATCTCATGATGTAACTGTGAACTTGACCATAGGGTTTTATAATATGTTGCTTTGAATGCTCTTAAGTCCCCCTTCGGGGGATTAGGGGGCAAAGGACTTACTGGGCAAAGGAAGCAGCGATTTAATGGACCTGGAAGAATAGTCCACTTTCCATAGCCGTCTAATTCGAAGAATGGGTTTTAGGCTGGAAGCTTTCAATCAAACAAATAGCCCTATCAAGCACTTCAATATTCTCTTTTTCAGAAATCCCTTTGAACGATATACCCTTATGAATTGAAGACTGCGGGCAGTAGGTTTCTATCTCGGTTTCGTGGAAAAACCCGACAGCCGGCCGGTTTAACAAACCAGCGATTACATACAAAAAAGTGTTTCCAGTGATGATCAAATCAGATCTGGAAACCAAAGCAGCCGTTCTGGATTCGGATAGATGAGTCAATACTGGTAATTTTTGCTCCTTTATCCATTCTGTTTCTCTTGCAGAATCGATTCTGTCAGCATATAAATAAATTTCACCCTTTTTAAGCTCTTTAAACCTGCCAAGAAACTGTTCGGCCCATACCTGACCAAATTTTCTGAATAAAAAAAGTATATCGATTCCAAACAGGGCACCTTTTCGTTTTATTTTTGACTCTCGTAACAAATGGTCTATTTCATCGAGTACCTTTGGAGCTACACTCCAGCACACCCCTTCCGGTTTGGCCCCAAAAAGATCAGAAATTGAACAGTTTAAATCTGGAATGTACTTTTTTTGTCTTGATGGGCTTACCTGAAGATTAAGGAAAGGGTATTTCCCGGCACCATAATAGCCTACCCGCACAGGTGCTGCCGAAGCTCCGGCAAGATAAAGAAGAGGCAGATCAGGTTTGTGATCCAGCAGAAAACAGATATCCACAATTCCTCTGAACTCCTTAGCCAATCCGGTGAACTGTTTAGCAAAAATTTTGCTGGAGTCCAAATCATATTCAATCACATTCAAACCAGGTATCATTTTAACCAGTGAAGTACTCTGATGCTCACACACCAGAGTAACCCCCGCATGTTTAAATAATGAGGCCAGTCCGGTAATATTCTGAAGCTGATACAAAACATCAATCTGTCTGGGTGGCAAAATCAGAAGTATTTCCTTAACTTCTGTTACATTAATCGGAAAACTGATAGGCGATACTTTATATCTCCTTTTTAAGAGAAAGGAGGTAAGTCTGTACATCCCTGACTTGCCGATTAATGCCAGAACTATCTGCCTTATTAAATTTTTTGATTTTTTAACCATGTTATTATAAAATTGTACGCAGAATGTAATTACTCCTTTGCGGAAAAATAGCACGCGATTGGAAAAGCTGCAACTTTTAATTGTGAATAACTGTTTAGCTTATTCATTTTCGGAACAATATGCCAAGAAAGAAATTTATTGAACCCGTTGAAATAGTACTCCTTTTTTCGACATGGATACTCCTTATAATTTCGAATAATACCGAAAAAGTTCTGCCCTACTCATTTGAGATTCTGGGCGGGTTGTCCATTTTTTACACTCTTCTTTTCGCTTCTCCTGTTCTGAAAAAAAAATCAGTCAATTTGTCATGGATTCAAACAGCAGCCGTTTCTCTTATTGCTTTTGCTGCTGTACAGCTCTCAGGAGAAAGCACCGCTGTTGAAAAACTCCATTTTCCCGCACTTTATTTTATTATAGCTGTAAGTCACTCACTAATCGGGGAAAAAAATGCATGGATAAGCTCATTTGTAGTTCTGGCTGCAGGTGAAACTGCGAGGGTATTTTTAAACGCCCACACTTCAGGTGTAGTTTTACAATCAGTATTAAATAATACAGACAATTATTATTCAATAATTTACCTTTTTATATCCGGTTTTTTTCCATCAGTCATTTATAGATTTTCAATGTCGGCCCATTCCCAAAGCCCAAAGATTTCTGTTGCTCCGGAAATTTCTTCAAACAAAAATTATGAGACTACTTTCCAGTCAGATACCAATAAACAGGAAAAGCCAAAAGCGGTTACTCAGAATTCATCCATAAACTATGTGAGCGATTTTGACAGTCAGAATGCCGACAATGTGCAGAATCTGCTCTATAGCATAGTCTATTTCATGAGCCGTAATTTTAAGGCACATTCATCGTTGGGCTTTATTTTCAACCCTGCGACCAGATCATTCGAATTGAATTCATATCAATCAAAAAGCGTCCATATTGCTAAAGGCGTATCCATACCCATGGGGAAAGGAATTATAGGTAAAATCGGGATTGATAAGCGTGCCTTTATGAGTGGAAACCTTCCGCTTTATAATTCTGAAATCCTGTATTACAGTAACCCGGTAGGAATTAATTCACTACTGGCAGTACCGATTATTTCCGATGCAAATGAGCTGCTGGGCGCACTGGTTCTTGACTGTATAGATAAAAACGCATTTAAAGATCAGGACAAGGAGATACTCGAGAGATTCTCCATTTTAGCTGCTGCACTGATTACCAACGCACGAATGAGAGCTTTCCAGGAACGGGCAGCTCATACTTTCCAGATCTTTTATAAGGCCAGCCATCGTTTTACCACTTCTCTTAACCTCAATGATGTATTCGATGTGCTCTTTACAACCGTTCCCATGATCACACCCTGCAGCAGACAAATAGGAATTGTTTTTGATGAAAACAGAAATATGGGAAAAATCGTGGGGATCAAGGGAAACAGTCAGGATATCAGCCCGGGAATGGAATTCTCAATTAACAAAGGCCTCTACTCTTTTGTTTTTCAAAAAAGAAAGATGGTCAATATCAGCGATTTTCTTCCATACCAGGGCAAGTATTACCGTTTCTTTCCTAATGAAAGACAGGACAGCTCCATCCGCTCTCTTGTCATCTTTCCCATAACCGATGATGAGTTCAGATGCAGAGGAGTATTCTCAGTTGAAAGCAATGAACCGAATCAGTTCACAAATGAAATAATGCAGATTTTCAGTACTCTTATGGAAAATGCATCAGTTGCATTTACCAGAGCAGTGCTTTACCAGAGAATGGAACTGCTTGCTACCACCGATGGATTAACAGGACTCAATAACCACAGGCACTTTCAGGAGATTCTCTCCAAAGAACTGGAAAGAGCCAGACGTTACAGACACCCTCTTTCCCTGCTCCTGATGGACATCGATCATTTCAAGACTTTTAACGATACCTATGGACATCCGGTGGGAGATCTGGTCCTTAAAGAGATCTCTCTTTGTATCCAGAAATCAATACGCACCAACGATATTCCTGCCCGTTATGGTGGAGAAGAATTTACTGTCATCATTCCGGAAACAAACCAGGCTAACGCCATGATTATCGCAGAAAGAGTCCGCACCACCATAGAAAATCATGTCATACACTCTCTGGAAAAGCAACTCCGGGTAACTGTCAGTATTGGTTGCGCCAGCTATCCCGCTCAAGCCTCCTCTCAACAGGAACTGATTGATCTGGCTGATAAAGCCCTTTATTATTCAAAAGGACATGGTCGTAATCAGGTCAATGCCTATTTGCCCATTATGACTGAAAACGAAAAAAAGCATAAAGACTGAATTCGTTCTTCCGGTTAATTGAGTATTTTATCCTGATTTAGGATGTACCGACACACTTGGCCTTTTAATCCTATAAAGTTTCCAAAATCGCTGGCAGACTAAATACCGGACCCATAATTACCGGGCCACCTGATTACCTGCCCCCTGATCCCTCAAAGGGGGACTTAAGACCGGAAGGGGAATAAGACCTCCGGGACCAAGGCCACCAAGAAATTTTAAGCGATCTTAAAGTCCCCCTTCGGGGGATTAGGGGGCAGGGGATTCTGGGAGACTTAGGTGGCTGGGATTAAAAAGCAATGGGATATTTATGGTGCACCTGGAACAGGGGTACAGAGAATTTTAGAGGCTAGCTAAAAACAACTGTCAAAACAATACAGGAAAATAATCATGAAAATTACTTTTTTAGGTACAGGAACCTCTCACGGGGTGCCATCTATCGACTGCATGATAAATCATTACAGCGATTGCCCGAAAGGGGTTTGCAGACTGGCACAAGATAACCCCAGGCACAGGCGCACCCGCTCTTCAATATTGGTTGAACTGAATGATTATTGCATTTTAATCGATGTATCCGCTGATTTCAGAACCCAGGTTCTGAGAGAGCATATCAGAAGAATCGATGCCGTGTTGATTACCCATTCTCATGCAGATCACATTGGTGGAATTCCCGATATCCGCTCCTTTACTAAAGATCGTTCATTACCAATCTATGGTTCCAATGAGAGTATCACCAGCATTCAGAAGACCTTCAGCTACATCTTTGACCCACTTACCACCATCGGCGGCGGCATCCCGAAACTGGAGCCACATATAATAGAAAACTCCTTTCAACTCCCTTCTGAAATTCCGGTAAACACCCTTAAAGTAGACCATGGCAATCTTAAAGGTTGTTTTGGGTACCAAATCGGCCCACTTGCATATATTCCGGACATGAAATCCATAGATCAAAAAAATCTGGATAAACTCAAAGGCACAGAAATATTAATATTAAACTGTCTAAGAAATTCTCCAGCTCACTCTACGCATCTGACTTTATCGGAAAGCATCGAACTTGCCAGGGAAATCTCTCCCCGGTTCTGCTATTTCATTCACATGTGCCATGATATACATTATGAAACTGATTCCAGGGACCTGGAATCGTGGATGGATTTTTCCTATGATGGCCTGGTGCTAAACATTTGACAAAAGGTGAGTAAGGTGGAAAATTATAAAAAAGAGTTCATCGAGTTCATGGTAAAAAGCAAGGTGCTTACTTTTGGAGATTTTTTGACTAAAAGCGGGAGGAAAACCCCTTTTTTCATTAATACCGGCAACTACAGTACAGGCTCACAGCTTCTGAAACTGGGGGAATATTATGCTGAATCTTTAGTGCGTAATCTGCCCAATGGTTTCGATGTCCTTTTTGGCCCTGCCTATAAAGGAATTCCCCTGGCAGTAGCCACTTCTATGGCCCTGGCTTCCAGATTTTCCCGGCAAAGCGCCTTCAGTTTTAATCGCAAGGAAATAAAAGATCACGGCGAAGGGGGGAATCTCATAGGGCACAAATTTAAAGACAACGATCGTGTAGTGATCATCGAAGATGTAATAACTGCAGGAACCTCTGTGCGGGAATCCATTCCACTTCTACGCTCTGCTGCCAATATCGATATATGCGCACTGGTGATTTCTGTTGATCGAATGGAAAAAGGTCAAAGCAATAAAAGCGCGCTTACAGAAATAAAAGAAGAGTTTGGAATAGAAACATTTTCGATAGTTACTCTGGAGGAAATTGTCGATTATCTTCATAACCGCGAAATCGATGGCAAAGTGGTGCTTGATGATGCCATTCTACAGAAAATCAGGGAATATCGGGAAATATATGGGGCGTGCTGAAGCAATTTCGGATTTTAGATTATAATACGGTGTCCGGATAGCCGATAGGAGTGCTTCTGCCTGAGATTGCAATTAATTCCGGCAATTTTATTGTTGAACATACGGACTGGTTCTGGAAAATTCTTAATTAACAGGATTGAAAGGCCATAGACCGGTTCCCTTGCTACCACTTCACCTTGTTATACTCATATTGATTTTCTTTTTATTTAAGCGGTTCTCAATCACTCTGGATAATTTTTCGAAAACCGTAGCTACCCAAGGCCACAGCTAACGTATTCGATTGTTATTGAAAATAGATGAATCGAAGTAACAGCTCTTCCGATTCAGGTAAAACTATGTCTTTATGGAAGGCAGTAGGTATTTTAGTAATCCGGTAATAAGTTAAACCTGAGTTGTTTTTTTCTAATGAATAAGCTGAAGTTTACCAATCCTTTTACCATTATACTTGCTTTCAGTACCCTTTTTATTGTTCTATGCCTGTTTATGTTATTAAACATGGGACGATGGCTGGTTATTTACGATCCCATCCCCGAAAACCTTGATCTTATCGTGACTTTTGCCGGAGAGCAACGACGGGTGGCCTACTCCAGAGAACTGGCAATGAAATTTCCACAATCCTCCTGGATACTAAGCGACTATAAAAACGGATATTCCCGATTATTGCGCAAATCCAATTTCAACATGTCCAGAGTCCATATTGTGGATACCTGCCAAAACACCGTCTCCGAAATCGATGCAGTAGCCAAATGGATTAAAAACAATCAGCAGAAATTCAGTGAAAAATCCCGGATTTCCATTGGTCTGGTCTCCAGCCCTTATCATATGCGCAGAATCCAGCTAATAGTAAAAAAACAGTTTAAAAATAGTGATTTTAGTTTCCATTACCTGCCAGTACCTCTGGAACGGTATAAGTGGACTAATAAAATGCTTAAATACTGGTGGAGAACAGGAGCCGTTTCCAGGGTAGTTATCTCTGAATTTCAGAAAATTATCTATTTTTTACTCATATACTGATTTGAAAAGAGAAACTCTGACCATTCCATAAAACGTTATCTTCCAATAAGTCTTTAACTGGCTCATATCAACAGCTATTTACAAAAACTCATTCTGGTTCCCATCTGTTCTTGTAATCTGGGTGACCCTGGTCACCAAAGATCTTATTCCCCCTTCCGTTCTTAAGTCCCCCTTGAGTGATTTAGGGGGTGAGAGATTTAGGGGGCTGGTAATACCTTCCCGGTATAAAACACAGAACCTGCACAACGTACCTCTTTACATTTGTCCTATGCCCCTTGAGGCGGATTTTGGCATCCCTTGTTCGTCCAGTGTTATGGCATACTTCACAATAGCATTCAGGATATAACGGCTCCAGAGATCATTATTGCACAATGAAAGCAGTTGTTTTCGTGGGAAAACACTGGAGTTTTCGGGTGAGTATCTTAAATCAATAAAGATCTGATTTCCGCAGCAGCTCTATCGATGGTGTTACTTATGAATCCCGCAGCAAAGCACCAGATCTCCGGACTGATGCACATAAGCAGCTATGAATTCTACTTGCTTTTTTTCAGGATTTTTATATTTATAATCAACCCATCCGGAACCATTATTTTTTGCAATCTTTATCATCTCTCTTCTATACATTTTACCCTCAATATCAGGCACATCGATCAGATTCACACCAATGAGCTTGTGATTTTTGGGATGAGCTATCATGACTCCGGTGGTATTATAAGCGAAAACATAAAGTTCTCCCTTACAAAACCGTCCATTTTTCTTTTTAAGTTCATTCATGAAGTTTTCTTTTCCATAAACAGACATGTATTCAGCAGCTTTTTTCACCAGATCCACTGCTTTCTGTGCTTCGGAAGCATAGACAGAAACAGCCACTGATAAAACAAAATATGATATTAATGGACTCAGAATCCTTCTGACCATTTTCGCGCCTCCAGGCTTATGCAATTGGGTTGTCAGCAATTAATTATATATTTACAATAAATCAGGTTCAACGATAAATTTAATCTTTATAATTACTCAAAGCAAATTGTGTTTTACAATTATAGCTTTCTTAGTAAGGTTTGCCGGGCAGCTCTGGATACTTGGCCTTTTTTATAATTTACTGTAAAAAGATTGGATTGTCCACATCACCAGGGGAAAAACCGTTTTCTTAGAGCGGAAAAGTGTGGTACTTTTGTGTACATTAGTTTTTACTCATTCTTGTTTTTCGCGTTCACATTCATAATAAAACGATGCAGGTAAATCGAATCACTCAAATGAAAAAACTACAGGTTTTTTCTCAGAAGAAAAATGCAAAAAGAAGCGGTAAAAGATTTCTTCTCCAAGCACCTCGAAATGACAAGCGGGTGACTTTTTGTCGAAGAATCGTGATAAGGTTTGTTTTTTTCGAACAGGGATTGATTATGATTTTAAGCAGGAGCAGTAATTCAGAAAAATTACTGCTCCTGAGATGAGCTATTTGTGAGAGTGGGTATATTACAGAACAAATCCTGAAGGAATCCGGGTGGATTTGGGAACCACAATTATTCCGTCTCTGATAATTATTCCATCCCGCTCTCCATTAATGATTCTCTCTTTATTTATAAGCTGAACATTGTCACCGATTCTGACATCCTTATCCAGAATAGCATTCTGAATTACACAATTTTTTCCTATTCCCAATCCATCCCCATCCCGGCGTTCTGTTTCAAAAGCATCAGAACCCATAAAGATGACTCTGGAGAGTCTGCTTCCAGCCTTGATTACCGAACGAAGCCCGATGACACTGTCTGAGATCGAAGCATCTTCAATCATACTACCCTCACAAACAATTGAGGAGTTGATGATGGAACCGGTGATCTTGGCAGCAGGTAAAAAACGGGCACGGGTAAAGATCGGTTTGTCCTGATCGTAAAAATTAAATGGAGGCTCAGGACGGGTCATATCAATGTGCGCATCAAAAAAAGCCTTTATTGTTCCGATATCTTCCCAATAGCCATCGAAAGGATAAGCAAAAACCCTATAATTTGAAATCGCAGCAGGAATAATCTGTTTGCCAAAATCGTTATAATCGTATTTATTCAGCAGATCAAAAAGCACCTCTTTCTTGAAGATATAGATTCCCATAGAACCCACATGCGTTTTCTCTCTGTTGGTGGTGGCGAACTCCTCTTTGAGACGAAGTTCCTCAGGAATACTGAACTCATCTACGATCAGATCTTCGGTAGGTTTCTCTACGAAATCGGTGACCCTGAAATCCAGATCCATTTTCATGATTCCCAATTCCCTGACCTTTGAACGCTCTACCGGCACCACCGCAAGAGTTATATCTGCTCCTGTGGCATTATGAAATTCGATAAACCTTTCAAAATCCATCCTGTAGAGATGATCCCCGGACAATAAAAGCACAGTATCTCCAGCTTTGGAGAAATTAAACATGTTTTTTCTAACCGCATCCGCAGTCCCCTGATACCACCCCTTACTGTCCACAGTTTGCGATGCAGCCAGGATAGAGACAAAACCTCCGGAGAACGCATCCATTCTGTAAGTCTGAAAAATGTGGCGATGAAGAGATTCGGAGGCAAATTGAGTCAAGACCCAGATGTTGCGGATCTGATGATGCAGACAGTTGCTGATAGGAATATCTATTAAACGAAATTTTCCACCAATCGGTACTGCAGGTTTAGAACGGGCTTGTGTCAATGGATGCAGTCTGGTTCCCTGACCGCCAGCCAGAATTATCGAGGTAACACGAGATTTGGGCATAAATTCTCCTTCAATTAATAATGATGTGGTTGATAAATATAGTAAGAAATTTCCAGGGTGGAAAATGAATAATTTTATATTTTGTTAACGATTTTTTCTATAACAATTTTAATAACGCGATAATATCAAATCGGAAAAACGAAGGAACTAATATTAAAACAATATCTAAGTCAGAAGCAATCTGAAAAAAATTAACTAAACGAAGAACCGGCAGTGAAAAAACTCCATATTCTTCAGGGGTTTCTCTGATAAAATAATATTTTTTACTACCAGTTATTTCAGAGCAGTTAACAATTTTGTAAACAAAGGATGACCGGCAGAATTGAGTCGTGGTATCTTAAGGCAATAAAATTTCTACTCTCTGAAGAAAGACAATTTTTCAGATGAAAAACAAGAAATTGTATTCAGGTTATTTGCAGATTGTTAATAACCTCTATCACCCCATCAGTATACCTGGCGCAATTTTCAGCAGCTTTTAATGCATTATAGCTGCTGACATTACCGGATAAAACCACCCGGCCATCGCTGACCTGGACATCGACCGTATTAACATTTATATCTGCAGTGCGATCCAATGCAGCCACTACATCTTTGGCAATCAGCTCATCAACATAGTGAGCGGTAGGAACCACAGTGAGACGATTATGCAAGAAAATTACTCCATTTATCTCAGCAGCGATCTCTTCGATTCTGAGTTTCTGCCATAATGAAGGCACCGAACCATCCAGAGTAACATTGCCATTTTCCACATTTATCAGCACATCTGAAGAATCGATATCCGGATCCCATTGCAAAATGCTACTTAAGATCTCTTTTATTTCTGCATCGGAGGGAATCTGAGCCATCGAGGGATGTCTCACTTCGATGTTGTTTTGTACAGAAGAAACTCCTGGAATAGACCACACATCCTCCTCTGCTGCTTCCCTGGCCAGAAATGTAGGAACAGTGCCATTTAACTTCACTGTACCATCTGTGAATTCTACAGTTATGCTGGAAGCATCAACTCTGGCATCCCAGAACAGTTGATCTACAATGTTTTTCTTTATTTCCTCTTTACTTAAAGCCATTATCACTCCTTCTGAGAGGACTGATGCCCGGGATATAACTCGTGTGCTTTTTGCAGCAGCTCACGAACCTGCTGATCGGTAGTCTGTTCAAAATTCTCAAACCAGCTCCCCACAGCAGAAAAAGGTTCCGGAGTCATAAGACATACAGTCTCATCGGCTTCCTCTTTCAGCTCCGCACAGGTAGAAACCGCTCCAACCGGCACAGCAACCACCAGTTTTGATGGCTCTTTTCTTTTAAGAGCGCGGACCGCCACTTTCATGGTAGCCCCGGTAGCCAACCCATCATCAACCACAATCACCGTACGACCAGCAATTTTAGTCATTGCCCGATCCCCCCGATATAGCTTCTGCCTACGTTCCAACTCCACCATCTCTTCTTTGGCAGTTTGCTCAATGAACTCTTTGGAAATGGACAGATAATTTACTACCGCATCATTGAGCAAAAGCATCCCTCCTTCAGCAATTGCCCCCATAGCAAGCTCGGGCTGATAGGGAGCACCAAGCTTTCTGACTATAAAAACATCCAGTTGAGCCTGTAAAGCCCTGGCTACCTCAAATGCCACAACAACGCCACCTCGGGGGAGACCAATAATAAGCAGGTCTGGAATCTCCTTGTATTTCAGCAATTTCTGCGCCAGTACACGTCCTGCGTTTTCCCGATCAACAAATCTATTGAACATAGGTTTTTTGGAAGATTCTTCCTATTCTCTATTTATAATCACCAACTGATCGTACCCTCATCCTGACCACCATAGCCGGAATGCCCATAATCACCTACACTTTTTGGCTTTCTTCCTGTTGCTTCCGAAACTTTTATATGCCGTCCCTGAAACTCTTTCCCATTTAGCTTATGTACTGCCTCATCTGCGTTTTCCATCTCTACAAAACCAAACCCTCTGGATCTTCCAGTCTGACGATCGGTAATTATTGATGCAGAATCGACTTTTCCAAATTGGGAAAAAAGATTCTTTAATGAATCCTCGGTTGTACCCCAGGAAAGATTGCCCACATAAAGTCTCTTGGACATCTATTGCTCCCTTCAGAAAACTGCCCAAATCGCTCTCCTTACAAAAGCTGATATCATTCGCTCTCTTCTGGTGGATTAATTGCAAACTGCATACCAGTATGGCGGCAGATATTTTGCAATAGCGAATCGGTTAGTTCATTCTGATCTGCTCATCTACCGCAGGAGTCAAATATCATGTTAAAAAGAGGAAGCGGAATCCTTCTTCATATCGTCTCTCTCCCCTCTCCATTTGGTATCGGTGATCTGGGAGAACAGGCCTGCAAGTTCGCCGATTTTCTGGCTTCTGCGCATCAAAGCTACTGGCAGGTTCTGCCTCTTAACCCCTCAGATTCTCAAAGAGATTTTTCCCCCTACAGCAGCAACTCCTCTTTTGCACTGAATCCGCTGTTTATTGATCCTCTGTTTTTGGTAAAACGGGGATTGATTCCTCAATCCATGGTCCAGCCACTAAGTGATTGCAACCCTGAATGCGTGGCTTATGAAAAAGTAGTCCCCTTCAAAATGGAACTTTTACAGCAAGCTTTCTCTCAGGCACAAAGCCAGGGCCTGGGATCGGATTTCTTCCTTTTCTGCGAAAAAAATGCCTCATGGCTCGATAGCCACGCTCTTTTTATAACACTCTCCAACAATTTTAATAACCAACCCTGGAACAAGTGGCCTGCTCCCTTGCGGGATCGTGACCCGCAGGCCCTTAAAGAGTTCAGTAACCAATTTCACCAGCAAATTCAAAAGGAAAAATTCTACCAGTATCTGATAATGCAGCAATGGCAGAATCTTCACCAGCACTGCAAAGAGATCGGAGTCCAGCTCATCGGCGACCTTCCGATGTTTGTCAGTTACGACAGCGTTGATGTATGGGCTAACCGGGAGTTTTTTAAACTGGATCAGCAGCTCTTACCTGCATTTTACGCCGGTGCCCCCCCGGATCGATTCAACTCTCAAGGACAACTCTGGCATAATCCGGTCTATAATTGGGAAGTCCTGAAAAAACAGGAATACTCTTTTTGGATAGAACGGTTCCGGCGCTCTTTTGAACTTTTTGACATTTTAAGAATAGATCATTTCCGTGGCCTTATCGCCTACTGGGAAACTCCCGCAAACCAACAGAACGCCTCTGGTGGAACATGGCAAAGTGTTCCGGTAGATGATTTTTTTAATACCGTTTTCAAACACTTCTTCTGCTTTCCGGTAATCGCTGAAGATCTGGGAATCATAACTCCGGATGTGCGGGAAGCAATGAGCCGGTTCAAGATCCCGGGAACTAAAGTTTTCCTCTTTTCCTTTGAAAACCTTAACCCCAATCACCCCTATCTTCCCCACAATTATGAAAAAAACTGCATGGCCTGCACCGGCACTCACGATACCAACACCATCAAAGGATGGTATCAACAGGACTGCACAGATCAGGAACGTCAGAATCTGCTTCACTACCTGGGAATGAAAGCCGGCTCAGAAATAATCAACTGGAAAGCGATCCGCTTGCTTATGCAATCTGCGGCAGACATGGTGATATTTCCTTTGCAGGATATCCTGGGTTATGGCTCTGAGGCAAGGATGAACACTCCGGGAACCAGAAAAAACAACTGGCGATGGCGCTACAGGGAGGGGGCAATCACCACCGAGATTCAAAATAAACTCAAGGAACTGACAATTTTGTTTGGAAGAGGGTGAGAAAGTAACTATTCGAAAAGATCAAGAAACCGATCCTCATACAATTTGTATAAGCCCCATTTATCCAGTTCCTTTTTAAGCTCCTGTGCCTTGGAATGATCGTGAGCAGCACTTCTGAACATAGCCTCTATTCGATCCATCACATATTTTGGCACATCCTCCCGCTGCACGCCCGGAACCTCCGGTTCCTCTTCAAAAATTCCAGCAGAGAAAAACTCCTTGATTTTCTCCTCTATCTGATCAAACATCGGATCTGCCAGTTCGATGTCATGCTCCAGCTCCGAGAAATCGATATCTACTCCGGTTATCTCCACCAGTTTTGTAACAATGGACAATGCAGCTCTGGGATAAGTAAGTGTACCTGCATAAGCAGGAATAGTGGCTAAAAGACAAACCGCATCGATCCCTCTTGCACCTGCAAAGCCCAGCAATAACCCGTTAAGTCCACTGATTATGCCATCAGGCATGGCTTCAAGCCCCCTGCTCTCAAGCTCCCCCTTTAATCCCGGATTATTACAGGCATAAAAGACTCTGGGCTGATCCAGATGACTCACCGACTGAGGAAGCGCTGCGGCAGTATAGATTCTGGGGGTTTTAAGCTCTCTGGATAATTCCAGGATTGCCCGCATCACCTCTACATCGTAAACACCACCCGCATGAGCATTGCTCTCGAATATTATCAGATCGGGGTTATGATTATGATAGAAAACACTTTGAGGAGTATCAGGAAAATGTGCGACACCAGAATTTACTACAATAGAATCGGGAGTAATAAACTGGCTCATGTCTATCTGGGCAAAAAGATGACAATCCAGTTTTCTGCGCAGATAATCCATTGCCAGAATACCTACATTTCCAGCCCCGGTCCAGGCGGCAAACAGAAGCGGCTCATTGTTAAAATGGGTCCTGTGAAGAATATTCATATAGCTCCCGGACACTGGTGCCAGATCTATTTATTCTGCTGTCTCTTCCCAGTATTTAGGACGTTCATAATAGTTATAAAGCCGTTTTTCCATATCGCGGGTCAGAGGAATCGAAGGATCATACTCCGGCCCGTCTTTAATGGTTTCCTTGTCAAATTCTACATATACCAAAGCCTCGTTCCAGTCGATGCCCTTTGTCCACTGAGGAGCTATCAGCACTTTTTTTCCGGGCAGAATATTTCTGGTATCAATGACCAGATAACGGATCACCCAGTGAACATCATCCAGAATAAAATCCTCCAGATGCCCAATCTGCTCATCGGTAGCCTGAATAGAATAACCACCTACTTCTTTTGTCTCCCTCAAATGCGACTTGCGGGCCTCTTCCTCCAGCTCACTCTCTTTTCGCAATGATTTCTCTGCCAGCGCCGAATCTTCCTCCGGCGGCTGATACGCATAGGGTTTAGTCAGACCAGGATAAAGTGCAGCACCCAGGGAATTATAATCCTCAGGATAAACCCAGTAAAAAGGCCAGGAATAATAATTATGCAACCGCTGTTCCTCGATACGGGAAACCGGATTGGCAGTATCGATAGTGGGACTGTTTTGGATCTGCTCCCTGGTGTTTTTTACCACTATCTTCTCTTTACTGGCTTCTTCTATTGATGCAGGTGATAAAAGCACCCGCTTTCCAAATATCCAGGAACCAATATCTACCACTATATAACGAATAGCCCAGTTCTGATCATCAAAAAGAAACTGCTCCACCTTGCCCACTACACCATCGGCTGCTTCCACTGCCAGATTATAACAACTTTTGGCACTACGAAACATCTTTCCTACCCCCAGTTTCAAATACTGGACAGCTCTTCTATACTATCCAAAACAATAACCGTGCCATGAGCCCCATAGCCGTAAGGCTAATAATTGTAACACATTGTTTCGAAAGGTGTAACGCATTCCCGCCCCCTAAATCTCCCGATGTACATCGGGAGACTTTAGGATCGCATAATGTGACTATGTAGCTTGATTTGTGGGTCTTAGTCCCCCTTTGGGGGTTAGGGGGCTCAGTTCGGGAGATTTAGGGGGCATCGGTTAAATTTTTTAACAATCGGAATTAAGCCTTAGGGCTATGTCATGAGCCACCTTCTTCAGGCTCTATCCTCTTTTATGATTTTCAACAGTGGAACCACCAGCACCATCCCAGGAACCGCCGCCAGAAAACTGATCCCGAAAAACCAGCCATAACCAAGCCTCGATGCCATCAGCCCGCTCAATGCCCCCGCGAAAATCCCGCTCAGATTCATCAATCCCGAACCTATGGCATAATGAGCTGCCTTATACTCCCCTTTACACATCCTCATCAGAAATGTCATCAGTACCGAAGTCCCCAATCCCCCGGCAAACTGATCAAACCCATGTACAGAAGCAAACTTTATCAGATTAGCAACTCCCATAAATACCGGCTCTGCAGAAATGACATTTTGAGCTATAATCTCCTGAAAATCGAAACCGAGCCACATGTAAAACAGATTGGTCCCGTTCTGCAACAGTAAAAAAGGGATGATCATTTTCTTAAGTGAATAGCGGTAGATGAGGTAACCACCCAGTAGCGCTCCACCAATCGAACAGGGCAATCCAACCAGAGCTGTCAACCACCCGAAATGCTCCTTCAGCCCACAATCCACTATAAAAGGAGACACCATATTACTGAGCAAAATCTCACCGGTGCGCAGTAATATTATGAACGCTATCAGAACAGCTATTTTCTCCTGTTCCATAAAGGAAATAAAAGCCCTGGCATAATAGGCCTGAGGATTCTTCAGTAGTTCTGCAGCAATTCTTTTTCTGTACATTGCAGCAAGAAACAGAGAACTAAAAAGAAAAATGTTAATCCATGCCGGAAAATTAAGCTGTTCAAACAGAGGAACCGAACTTTTCAATTGATTGTAAAATCCGGAGTTTACTGTTGTTCGCAATGTCACTACCACCAGTACAATCGCACCCACCACAGCAATGGATTTTACATTCAGTACCGTACGTGTAAACTGTCTTAAAGGATAGTTAACAGTCTGACATTCAGGCAAAAACACCGCATGATAAATTGTCAATAAACCCAGCAAAGCTCCTGCTAACAGAAACGCCTGCATCCATCCTGCCTTCACCCCCACCGAAGCAATAATTCCACTGCCAGCCATCAGCGCACATCGATAGGCAAGGACCCTGAATCCCACATACCTTGATTGATCATCGCTATTAAGGGCAACTATATAATATCCATCGATTGCGATATCATGGGTGGCCGCAACAAAAGCTCCTATCATGAAAATGACCGCCGCAGCCTGCACACTCCATGAAAACGGAATTAAAAATCCACATAACAGAAAAAGGCCTGCCAATATCCCCTGAGTCACATATAACCACCACTTTTTGGTCACAAACCGATCGATTTGGGGTGCCCAGAAAAATTTCAATACCCAAGGAAGCCCGAAAAATGAGGTAAGCCCAATAGAGTCCAGGCTTACATTCATGGTGCGGAAAAAGAAGGAGGAAACGGTTCTGATTATGGAATAAGGAAAACCTTCAGCGAAATAGGTACTGAAGCACCATATCAGGGGATGAGAAAGTACGTTTTTACTGTTTGAATTTTTTTTCAAAAAAAGCCTTTGAATTTGATTTAAGTTACATTTCGGTTCGCGGTGTTATTTCGGTTTTAATTTTTTCCTCAATTCTTTCTTCAGTTATGTCCAGAT